>DATHQX010000041.1:0-5275 GCA_035482295.1 Verrucomicrobiia bacterium | reverse complement strand
CTGCGGATCGATCTTGATACGGCTGGCCCCGAACAGCTTCTGCATGCGGCCGCTGACCGTGGAGTTCATTGCCTGATTAATGATCAGGGCAGACGCTTCGTCGTTAAACGCGCTCGGACCGGATTGCTCTTGCAATCGTTCGGATTCCTGGCCGGTACGGCCCAGCGCCAGCAGCGCAATAATGTCAGACTTTGGCAGCGGCGGTTCCGAACGATAATTCACGGCAAGGCGGTCCGGGGTGCCAGTCACCATAATGTCGAGGTCGTAGTTGCGGACATGCGTTGAGGCCTCGAGGTTGACCTGGGGTTCAATCGCAACCGGGTTGGCAAACGTGATATCGCCGCGCTCCAGGCGGAATTTTGTGCCGTTGAACGTGGCGTCGCCTTCCAGAATGTCGACGCGCCCCAACACCGCCGGCCGCGCGATCGATCCCCGCAGCTGAAAGTCGGCGTCACCCGAGAGTCGCGCCACCGCAGTCTTCATCTGCAGCTCCGGCGCGGTTTGCACATGAACGTCGAGCTTGACTCCATTGAGCGGCGAGTTGGCGTTTGCCAGGGCCGCATTGCGCTGGCTGTTCTCCAGATACGAGCTGAAGTCAAAATTCGGAGTCACCGCCAGCTTCGTCACCATGATCTCGCCAGTCAAAGTCGAGGCCGTTGGTGTGCCCACCCAATGCAATTCGGCGCTGGCAGTCGAACTCACTCCCGGCGGATAGCGCAGCCGCACTTCCTTGCTGGCGGCCGTCACGTCGAAGCTGAGTTGCTGATTGTAGTGAGTCGCGTCCCCTTTGAGATCGATGGTGCCGCCTCCGGTGCGCGCCGTCAGTTTTTCGATGTGTAGGCGGTCGCGCGTGAAGACAAGCGATCCGTTTATCTCGCTCAATCCGCTCGGCAGGCCGGCATAAACAACCGCGCCATTGCTCACCTGCAGGTGACCCTGTGGCAGCGGATCTGAAACCGTCCCTCCCACGTTCATATCCATGGCGAGCAATCCGGATCCTGTGAAGTCCGCGTCCACGCTGTTCAACAGCTTCAGGTCAACCTTGCCATTCACGGTCAAGTCCAAGTCTCGTGAGCCCGCAAACTGCACCGAGCCGTGTGCCGTGAAATCAGTTCCCTCCCCCGCCATGTGCAATTGGTCGATATGCAGAGTCTGTTTTGCGTAGTTAAAGCGCACCGGATCAGCATTGCGAAGTTTGGCGTATTCCAGATCCATCACAATGCTGGAAAGGTTTCCATTCATCGTCCACTGTCGAGGATCGCGAAGGGGCCCTTGCGCGGCGACAGTTCCCGACACCGCCGAGTGCCCGGTCCGTTGCCCCTTGAGATATGTGCGCAAGAAGGCGTCGAGATCGACGTTATCCATTTGGAATGAGACGGCGGTCGCATAGTCGGCGCGCATCTGAATGCCGCCGTCGACGTGCAACATGCCCTTGCCGAATTCGGATTGCCCGCTCACATGCAGTTCGTTTCCCCTGCTCACAGCCTGCAGGTCGACGGCGCCCGCCAGTTCATGATCCAGCGTAAGACCGCTCACCTGCGCGCGAGCGTTGATGGCGGGAGACTCCGTTGTTCCCGATCCTTGCAGCATGAAGCCGCCGCGCCCTTCGATCAGCAGGCCGCCTCGTTGAATCTGCGGAATCCGTGCCAGGTCGAAGTTCTCGCCGTTAAGGTCCAGTCGGAATGAGTGATGGGACGGGTTGTACGCGGCGCTGCCTTGAATCTTCGCGTCTTCATTCGGCAATTGCGTATGCAGCAGTCGAATGTTCGACAGCGCGGTCTCGCCCCCGGCGACCTGCACATCGGCGTCGAATTGCGCAATCGATTGACCCCAGGCCGAAGCGTCCTTCACTTGGACCTGTCCTTGCGCGTGCGGATCGGCCCGGGTTCCGGACACTTGAAGCGTAACGTCCGCCACTCCCGTGATCGGATAGTCCACTCCCACCAGATCCTGAGTCGAGGCCACGTCCACTCCATGCAAATTCACATGCCCAGTGAAAGGACTATCGATCGTAAGATCGCCGTCTCGCAGAGTTGCGATGGCATCGAAGGTTGCAGTCGTGTCTCCCCGGTGCATGCTGCCATCACGCAGGATCAGACTGCGCGAAGAAAACTGTACCCAGGTCGAAAGCGCATCCCAATCGACGGAACGCTGGGTAGTACGCTCGATCGCAGGAAGCGTCACTTCAAAATCTTGTGCCAGCAGAGTTCCGGTCACCACTGGCACGTCAAAATCTCCCCCAACTACTCCGTTGAAGGTGGTTGTGCCATTCACACGGAAGGGCAACGGCCGCCCCTCCAGCGCCGCCACAATCGGACGACATTCCTCGAAGTTCGAGGTGGCGACCGAAAAATGCAAATTCGAAGCAGACGAAAGTGTTCCAGATGCCTGGCCGTGCGACGCCGGCGTGGAAACAGTGAACTGGGAAAACTCCAACTCATCGTTCGCCCAGCGGTATCTGCCCTGACCGTGCGCAGTCAGCGGAATCTCGCCCTTCGCCAGTTTGGCGGGAGGCACTACGTCGGCCGCGAACCCCACCTCCGCCTCATCCGGTGATCCCTTCCAGCCGGCCTCGACTGTGCCGCCGGCCCATCCCCCGAGGTGTGAATCTTTCAGATAGGGGCCGATCGGCTTGAGAGCCGCGGCCAACTCCAGCGCGGCAACGTCGCGCACCCGAAGATGCAGCCATGCAACTTGAACGCCGGGAACTTTTTCACGCGGACCCTTCCCGGTCGGCCTGCCCGCCGTGATAATGGCCATTTCCGGCCCGGCTTTTTTCTTCTGGGCTTGATTGGATTGGCCTTGATTCGATTTCGACGGCGGCGGAGCGGGAATACTGTGCAGCCAGTTATCGACTTGAGCGTCTCCCACAAAGCTCCCGCCTAGCGCCTTACCTTGCAGCTTTGTGAGCTTGATCTGTTCATCGGTCACCGCATAGTCGGCGGTCACGCTCGCTTTCTTCACCAAAATCCGGTCGTCCTGCCAGCCAAAATCGCGCGCTTCGAGCGCACCCCAGGCCGAAAAGTCCTCGACCGTCCATTTCCCCTGCCCCTGGAGCTCCACCATGCCTTCGCGGAAGTCCTGGCGTCGCGTGATGGAAGCCACTTCCGCAAGGTCGACATGGGCGTTATAAGTGGCCGAGATCTGCGGATGGCGGAAATCACTGATCAGCCCGCGCATTTCCACATGAGTTCGTCCGGAAGTCAATTTCATCGCATCGATTTCCGCAAACGACGGCGCCAGAGTGAACTTCACATCCGTCATCCAGGCAAAAGGACGGAAGCCGTCATACTTCGCATCTACCTTGCCGAGCAGCAGGCGGCTTTCGTAGCGGCCGCGCAAAAACGAGTATTCCATCTGCAAGGCGGCGTCGTTGGCTGCGAACTCCAGTGGAAGGGTCTTATCGTCCCACAGTAGTTCGCCGTGACGAACATAGAAATTGTCAATCGAAAGCGCGAACAGCTTCTCGACCGACGAAACCTGCGATGCTCTCACCACGCTCGGCCCGGGCACATTATTGCTGCCGTCGGGATAAAATCCGACGTGAATCACGGGGTGATCGAGGGTCACTTCGTGGAATCCGAACTCACTGCGGAGGATCGAGACGATCTTCAGCCGGGCTACAAGCCGGTCGACGTGGGCGAGCGGAATTTCCGCAGCCGCCTCGCGGCCGCGCACCGTAATATCGCGCACTTCCACCTGTGCGCGAAACGGGACGGTGTGGATGCTGCCGATCTCCACCCGGCCGCCGGTGATGCGCTCCACCTCCGCAATCATGCGGCGGCGGACCAGATTTTGAAAGGAATCCGTGGTGACATACCACAGGCCGGCAAGCAGGCACAGCAAACCCGCACCCGCTACCATCAACAGGTACTTCCACCACGCGCGGCTTCGAGGCCTGGTGGCAGGCTGGGTCACTGGCTCTGGTACCCCTCCCGCGAAGATGCCTCCGCTGCCCCGGGAATGCGCACATCGCTTTCCGAACGCAGGGCCTGCAGCCAGGAAACCAGCAGTTCGCTCACTTTTTCCTGCGTAAGCAATTCCCGAATCTTGCCGGAAACATCGGCCAGCGGAACTTCACTCGCCCCGGCCTGCTTCAATTGCGGAACGAACTTGTCGCGGTAATAAGCTTCAATGCTTTTGGAATCAACCTGCACCGCCGGCCGCAGGTGGGCATCGACCAGCCGCATCAAATCGATCTGCATCTGCACATGCGAAACCAGGTCTCTTTTCCGCAGGCCATACTTCGCCAGCACAGCTTGCCATCCCTCGTCCGTGGCCGCTTCCGGATATAACTTCCGCGCCCCCGCAATCTGGCTGGCTGCCTCGGCTTCGGTGGCAGGGGGAAACTCGGAAGATTTCAACTGCTCATGCAGCAGTTCCTGGTCAATCAACCGGTCCAGGACAGCGCGGCGATCATCGGCTGAGAACTGGTTGAAGGGCTTCCCATTCAACAGCGCTTCATAGCTCAGAGCTTCCTCCAGTTCCGATTCCAAAATAATACGGCCGTTCACCCGCGCCACAATCCGGTCGATCACTTGTCCAGCCCCGGCCGTCGGCATAAGAAAAATCGCCGACAGCAAGGTGACAGCGACCGTGGTCGTCATAATCTTCATGCGAGAATTCATCAAAATGGCTGGCCTATGCTGAAAAAAAAGTTAAAGTGCTTCAGGCGCTGGGTCTCTAAGTTGGGAGTCGTCGTCGTCGTCGACTGCCCGGGGATTTCTTGCAAATACGCCGTTGGGTTCAGATTGTACCCGAAGTCGAAACGTAGCGGACCAATGGGTGTCTTGTAACGCAACCCCACTCCCACTCCATGCGAAGTGTAATCATAACCGGAAGCGTTGAATTGGTTAAGACACTGTTGGTTCGGTGTACCTCCGGACGATAGACATAGCCCCGGATCGGCCTGGTGCCAGCGTAATAGCCCCTTTATCATGTCGTGCCCAGCCGTGAACACGTTCCCCATATCGTGAAAAATTGCAAAGCCGAACCCCGGCCCTAGCCAGGGCAAACTCACCGGCGGAAGACGCAATTCCAGGCTGTTGACGAACAGGGCCGTGCCGCCTACCGGAAAGCCAGAGTCGGGATCGCGAGGTCCGGCCTCATTTAACCCGAATCCGCGATGGGAGTTGCCGCCACCAGCAAAGAATTGTTCCGGCAACGGAATGGTCGCAATCGTGCACGTCGGCTCGTCTGCCGCATTCAGCGGGCAGGTTCCGGGGGACAAAACCTTTGTGCCCCCAAACGGCTGTTCCAGCCCGATCGTGGTCGA
>DATHQX010000040.1:0-2678 GCA_035482295.1 Verrucomicrobiia bacterium | reverse complement strand
GAACGAAGTCGAAGGGCCGCTATACCAGATCAATTTTGCATTCGCTCAGACGTCCTCCTGTAACCGACTCGTAATCTCTCTCACGCAATCCTGCCACCTGTCTTTGTTACACTCGCAGGGTGAGACGCATCCGCCCGAAAGCATGGATCTTCGCCTCTCTGTCGGGCGTTCTCCAGGTCCTGATCTTCCCGAACTTCTCGATTTATCTTCTGAGCTGGATCGCGCTTGCGCCCTTGATTTACGCGATCCTCAAGTGCCGCGAGCAGGACGTGATGATGGTGCTCGCCGACGGCGGCCAGTATCTGGCACCGGCCACCGCGTGGCAGGGATTCCTGCTGGGCTATCTTTGCGGTTTCATCTGGTACCTGTGCAGCTGCTCCTGGATCTTCCACGTCATGCACGTCTACGGCGGAATCGGCTCGCCTATGTCGGTGCTGCTGCTCGTCCTGTTCGCGCTGTATCTCGGCCTGTATCACGGCCTCTTCGGACTGCTGCTCGCGCTGATCGCAGCGCGTCGCAACCAGTTGAACCTGCGCGCCCTGGTATTCACGCCATTCTTATGGGTCGCCGTCGAGATGGCGCGCACCTACATCACCGGGTTTCCCTGGGACCTGCTCGGCACGACGCAGATCGACAACATTCCGCTGGCGCGCATTGCGACCGTGACGGGGGTTTACGGAATTTCTTTCGAGATCGCGCTGGTGAACACCGTCGTTGCCGCAGCGTTCCTGGTCCCTTATGCAAAACGCAAACTGCTTCTGACGGCGTCGCTGTCCGCAGCGATCGCGCTTCATGCCGGAAAGCTGCTGAAGCCGGAGGCGCTCCCGACCGACCAGGCGGCGACGCTGGTCCAGGCCAACATCCCGATTCTCGGCTCGGACTGGTCGCCTGAATACTTCCAGCAGACGCTGAGCGCCCTGCAAGCTTTAAGCGTGCGTCCGCAAAATGACAAGCCAGGCAGTCCGGGCCTGATCCTGTGGCCGGAATCGCCTGCACCTTTCTGGGCGACTGACCTGAATCTGCGACACACCCTGGCAGAGATCGCGCGCAACACGAATTCCTACATCATCGCCGGCTCCATCGGTATCGATCACGCGGGAGATCCTCATCGCCCACCCGAGATTTACAATTCGGCATCTGTGGTCGCAACCAATGGCGCATGGACCCAACGCTACGACAAAATCCACCTGGTCCCCTTCGGCGAATATGTGCCATTCGCAAAACTTTTCAGCTTTGCCGGGGGGCTGACTCGCGAGATCGGAACATTTTCCCGCGGAACATCGCGTCGCCCGGTGAACGTGGGGGATTCCGAGGCAGGCGTATTCATCTGCTACGAATCGATCTTTCCCGACGAGGTTCGCCACCTGGCCGCCAATGGCGCTGAGTTTTTCGTGAACGTCTCCAACGACGGATGGTATGGCGAGGGCGGTGCACCTCGCCAGCACCTCAACATGGCTCGTATGCGCGCCGTCGAAAATAACCGTTGGCTGCTGCGCGACACCAACAGCGGCGTCACCGCTATCATCGATCCTTACGGCCGCGTCGTGGACGAGGTTCCACGCAACCAGCGCACGTCGCTGCAGGGCGGCTACACGCTGGAAGAGAACACCACGTTCTACACTCGTCACGGCGACTGGTTCCCGTTTCTCTGTGCGATAATCACGTTGGCGGGACTGCTGCTGCACTGGGTAAAGCCAGCAGAAACAGCGCCGAATGTCGCAATCGTCGCGTAGCAATCGGCACTTGGAAGTTGGCATTCAGCCAAGGCTCAAACAGAAGCCGGAAGTACGCGTCGGGCTTTTGCCAAGTGGCAGCGCCGCACCAGAAGGAATTCTCTATTCATGGTTGAAGAATTAGAACAGCAATACGCCGCACTCCGGGACAAAGTCCACGATCTTCAGGAGTATCTTTGACGCGCCCAAGCTGCGCGAAAAGCTGAGCGAGATCGAAAAGCAGACTTCCGATCCAACGCTCTGGTCGAATCCCGAAAAATCTCAGCACGTGATGCGCGAGAAGAAGCGCCTGGAAACGGCGTTGTCGACCTACGACGAGCTCACTCGGCGCTCCGGCGATATCAATGCCTACTTCGATCTGGCGCATGAGGGCGAAGACGTCTCGAACGACTTGCAGCGCGAGGTTAACGAACTTCGTGCGCTGGTCGACAAGCTTGAGACCGAGACGCTGCTCTCCGGAGAGAACGACGACCGCAACGCCATCGTGACCATCCATCCGGGCGCCGGCGGCACCGAGTCGCAGGACTGGGCCGAGATGCTGATGCGGATGTATCTGCGATGGGCCGAGCGGCAGGGCTTTCAGACCGCGATGTACGAATACCAGCCAGGAGACGAAGCCGGCATCAAGTCAGCGACCTTCGGCGTCAACGGCGAACACGCCTATGGCCTGCTGACCAGCGAAATCGGCGTGCACCGCCTCGTTCGCATCTCGCCTTTCGATCAGGCCAAGCGGCGGCACACGTCGTTCGCCAGCGTCTTCGTCTCGCCAGAGATCGACGACAGCATCCAGATCGACATCAAGCCGGAAGACATCCGCACCGACACTTACCGCTCCGGCGGCAAAGGCGGCCAGCATGTCAACACCACCGATTCAGCTGTACGCATCACGCACATTCCAACCGGAATCGTCGTCGCCTGTCAGAACGAGCGCTCGCAGCACAAGAA
>DATHQX010000039.1:0-4651 GCA_035482295.1 Verrucomicrobiia bacterium | reverse complement strand
GACCGGTATGTCAAGATTCGCGCGATTGTTCGCCGCTTCGGCGAGGATATACGTCCACAGCGGACACTTGCCCTTGAACGCCGCAAGCTGCGGTAGATCGGAGAGCTTGCCGACCACGTCATCGCCGGACGGACTGTCCACTGCCTTGCCGATGATGATCTGCTCGTCGGTGAGTGGGGTAACCTTCATGGCCTTGGCGACGTTCTGCCCGGTCGGAAGGCCAAGCTCGAAGCCGCGAAGCAGGTTACGCTGCGGAAGCGACGGCGGCGGATCGCTGGCGACACTGCTCGGCAGAACCGACAGCGGCGTGACCACGGACGTATCGAGGCGATAGGCAAACTGCAGGCGGCGCTTCATATCAGCGTCCGGTGGCTTAATTACGTCCGGATCGCCTCCATAAGCCCGAATGTCACCCTCAAGATCGATGAAGCGGCCCCAGTCGATGCCGCGATTCTTCGCCATCGCCTGGAAACCCGTCAGGCCGTCCGGGATGCCTGCGGGAATCTCTTTAATGGTGTTTGGAAGGATTGGGAAGATCGGCAGCAGTGTGGCGTCATCGTCGTTGAGCCGGTAGCCAGGGCGAATCATCGAGTGGCCGAGGCGATAGGCCGCAACTGAAAACTCGACGGGCATGAAGGGCTCGTTCTTCCAGTGGAAGAACTCGATCTTCTTCTGGTCGTATTTGCCATTGGTCTTCAACGCCTCCAACACCGGGCCGGTGATGATCTTGGGAAGGAAGTCGTGGAGGATGACCCATTGGTAGTGCCAGCGCACAATCTGCTGCAGCGCCGGAAGGTCCAGGCCAGCGTTGTCATTGACTACCCGGTTATGGAAGCGCAGCATCAGCGCCTGAAACTGAGAGACGATGCTGTTCTCATCGTTGCGCGGATCGCCGATAAGAGCGCGCGCAGGATTGGCGTTGTTGCGCGGAAGGTCTGGCGCGCCGTTGTTCAGCGGATCGCCGAGCAGAAATTTCAGGCCGCTGTTGTCGTAAAGATAGGGTTGGTCGCCGGGTCCGCGGCCGTAGACGTTGTCGAGATCGAGCGCTGGCGTTCGGAAGTCGGTCAGAGCATCCGGGTCGCTGTGCTTGATCAGGGTGGTCATCGGATCAAACGTGATGTCGTGATCCACGAACTGGCCAAAGTAGGTATAGAGCGCCGGAATTCCGCTCTCTTCTCCATCGAAACCGTCCTTGGGTGCGTCGAAGGAAGATGTCATCAGAGTGCCGAGCGTCAGCAGCGCCTTGCGGCTGTCGTCGTCTGTACGTCCATAGGTGCCGGCCGGCAGAGAGCGGAACATGCGGCCAAACCGCCCTTCGAAGTTCGGCGATTTGGCCGTCGACATCAGACCACGCAGCGGCCTCCCGTGATGTGCGAAGGCGCCCATAATCGCGCGCAGGTTATCGGAGTAACGGGCTGAAAACGTGGGCGGCGGTCCTTGCGGCACCTGCGGCGCTTGTGGCGGCTGATTCTGACTCATGGTCGTGTACTCCTCTGAAGATGAATTGCTCTGCAGTGGCCTTGCGCATCATGAGGTGCGCGAACATCCGAACCCAGGAGGCTAGCGCCGGTTCAAGCCTTGAACTCCCGCACCTCGAGGAAGAACTGTGTTCCGTTCTTCTTCAGCGGACCGGTGACCTGAACCTGAGCGCCGTTTGGTTGCGTTGCAAGCTTCGCCGAAAGCCGCGCGTAGGCACTCGCCTCCTCAGCAGTCATCGGCTTATTGCTTCGCGTGGTGAAATCCCACTGGACCTTGTCTGACGCTTGCAACGGAGCGAGCACGAGGTCAGGTCGCGTGGCATTGCCGAGCAGCGTCAACAGTCCGAAGTGATCGGTCACCTTTCCCTCAAGTGTCATCTCGATTCCGCGCATCACGTAGGAGCCGTTGGCTACATCCGCGAACTGGTCACGCCAGGCGCTAATGTTCGGCAATACATCGTCCTTCAGATAAACAAAAGCAGTCGAGTCGGCAGTGTCAGGAAGCGGACGAACCTCGGCGATGCCATTGAGTTTCTGCAATGCATCGAAGGCCCCACCCCAGCACGCGCCGATGCCATACGGGCAACTCGGGCTTACCCCGACGACGACCGGCGGTTTACCCTGCGCTGCCGCGATCTGTTTATCCATCGCGACGAGATCGACGCTCTGCTCCGCCGTAGGCTTGAGCACGGCGAACGCGGCGTTGTGAACGAGCGGTGCCGCGGCCTGGGTCGAGATGTGAGCGATATGCGCGATCGAGGGAACGCCCTGTTTGTTGAGGACGAAGAGCATGTAATGCCCCGGGGGAGCGATGTTCGCGTTCGCGGGCGCCTGGATCGTGACCTTCGTCGCTGCTTGCGCGAAGCTGAGGAAGTTCACCAACTGGTTCTGATTGCAGGAGTGCGTGACGGACCCGAGCCGAATCCAACTCACCTTGGCAATGACATCGTTCGCTCCGACCGTGACGTCGAAGCTCTTGCCATAGTTGATCTCGACCGGAGCAGCGCTGATCGTGGGGCGGGGTCCTTTCAGCAGATACGGTGGCGTAAATATCTGTGCATCAGCATGCGAGTCGCCGGGAGGATTGGCTTGATTGGGCAGCGCAGGATTGCCAGGCGCATACTCTCCGCCCCCTGCACTCAGGACGCGGCCATCGGGAAGCAGCAGCGCCGTGGAGTGATAGCAACGGTCCTTATCTTCCGCAGCCATCAGCGTCCATTGACCACTGGTCGGATCCCAGAGTTCGGCAGTGTGCACCGGACCGCCGCTGCGCACATTGTCAAACGCCAGCCACTGCGGATTTCCTGGAACTCCCTGGGTGCCACCGGTGACCAGCACCGTGCCGTCCGGAAGTGCCGTGGCGTTGTGCTGCCGGCGCGCAAAGTTCATCGGCGCGGTCGGCTTCCATTGCGGATTGGGATCGTTCAGATCGATGATCTCGGCAAGATTCGTCGGCAGATGCGTGTCAGGATCGAGACCGCCTCCGATAAAGAGAACCTTTCCGCTTTCGTACATAACGGAAGGCGCGTAGTCGCGCAGAGCAGCGTCGCGGACCGGACCCGGAGTCCAGGTCCCCTGACCGGTGATATCCAGAAAGAATGTCTCGCCCTGCGGCCCCGCCATGAAGATGCGCCCCTGCTTCGGCTCTATCTGCAGACGCGGAAACAGTTGAAGGCCGATGAAATTCATCGTGGGTGCCCATCCGTTGCCGCGCCATATCTGCGGATTAGGGTTCGTCGGAAACGTCGTACCCGCGGGAGGCGGCGTTGCATTGTCCGGTGGCGGCTGTGGGCGTCCTTGCGCGAACGAGCCGGAGATAGCGAGCACTCCTCCATCAGGCAGCGTGATTGCCGTTGGATACCAGCGCCCGTTATTCATGCGTGGCAGCGCGGTCCATGTGTCTGCAGCGGCATCGTAGACGCACGCTTGGTTCACGCCTTCGCTGTCGAAGAGATGACCACCCACGACAAGCAGTCTTCCGTCCGGGAGAAAGCTGTGGCCCGAGCAAAAAAGATTCACGCCGTCGCCGCTATCGAGTTTGGGCGAGTCCTTCGTCGCTGCACTCTGCCCCGTCGCTGGATCCCAAAGGAACGTCGAGCAGAAATGTTCGTTGAGCGAAGCGAAGCTCGCGTCGCCGACCTTCTGCCGGCGTCCCCAGTACAGCACCTTCCCGGTGGGAAGAAGATGCGCGTGAATGGCGACGTTGGAAAGGTTGAAGACTGGCCCCCACTGGCCGACAACCTGGGGCGATGATGCAGGAGCTGCGGCCACAAAGGCCTGCGGAGCGGAGTAAGTGACCGAGAGTTTATAAGGCGGATTCAGATTGGCTGCGGGCAGGCCACTGGCCGCGATCTGAAGTGTATGAAAACCTTCCTGCGTCGTGTTCGCTTGCAGTGCCGCATTCGCTGCAGAGGCGGAAGTAACACTAAGGCTCTTCTGAGTCTGATCCGGTGCAACAAGCGTGAGGTCAATCTTCGACGCGCCGTTCCAGCCAGTACGATCCACCGTCAGAGCGGCGCTGACCGGCGAGTTTGCCGCGCACCAGATTCTCCCCGCACTCACGGTCTTTCCATTCATCGCAGGAAGGATGTCGAGATCGAGCGCGCCCTCGAAATCCTGTTGGGCCGCGTGGCTTCCGGTTGCCAGCGCCCGGTCCTGGCCGACGCTGCTATAGCAGACATATCCAAGACCGTTCACGTTCGCCGGCACGGGAATCGAAACATTGCCATTGTTGTCTGTGAAGACGTCCGGCCCGTGACCTGTGTAGTCCTTGAGATGAACGTTGGCGCCGAAGCCGGTCGCGACCTGGATGTTGTGGACCCCGCCGGGATCATTGTTCAGCGCGACCAATAGCCGCGAGCCGCCGGTGCGCTCATAGGCGAAGACATCGAAGTCCTTCCAGCGTTGTTCCGTCGGCCCGTTGGCCAGCACCTCATGAATCCAGATCAGATTGTCGATTTGCGGCTTCAAGCCATAGCAACCTGGATCGGTGCTGTAGTCCTTATAGAAGACCGCAGGGTAGCCCTCCGACGTGAGGATGTACGCATACCCAAGCAGCTTGTTCGTAACGATCTTTTGCGAATTCTGCAGGTCGGTGTCGTGGTTTTCGACAAATGTGACCGAATTCAGCGGCGAGATACCAGTGAGTCCCGCGTGGTCAAGGTCACCCATGT
>DATHQX010000038.1:0-10502 GCA_035482295.1 Verrucomicrobiia bacterium | reverse complement strand
ACGGAACCTACGTGCAGGGCGTCAGCCTGGAAACGACGTATTCCGCCGGCGCCAAGACCGCGAACCTGTCGAACGGCGGCTCGCAACAGGCGCTGGGCGCGTTTCTGGAAGGCATTGTGCAGATTTCGCGCCGCTGGGCGCTGACCATGGCCGGCCGCGAAGATCTGTGGAGCAACTACGACGCCAGCTCGATCCGCGTCCCCGTACACGGCTCGCCTACCGACATCAACTATCCCGGCCGCGGGCAGAATGCCTTCAACCCGCGAGTCTCGCTCTCGTACCGCGCCAGCGACCGCGTCGTGTTCTACGTTGCCGGCTATCGCTCCTTCCGCGCGCCTACGCTGAACGAACTCTATCGCGCCTTCCGCGTCGGCAATGTGCAGACGCTGGCCAACGCCTACTTGCGCGCCGAGCGCTTCAGCGGCGGCGAAGGCGGCGTGCGCACCTCGATGCTGGATGGTCGCGTCTCCATTCATGGCAGCATGTTTGGCGGCGTCGTCACCAATCCGGTCGAGAACGTGACCATCAGCTCAACGCCCAACTTGATCGTGCGCATGCGAGAGAATCTTGGCCGCACGCAATCCGTCGGACTTGAAGCAGGCACCGATATTCGCTTTACCAATCGCATTACGCTGTCGGCCGCGTATCAATTCATGAGCACCACGGTCGCCAGCTATCCCGGCAACCCATCGCTGGTCGGGAACCAGATTCCGCTGGTGCCGCAAAACATCTTCACCTTCCAGGGAACCTGGGCCGCGCCCAAGCAGATCATGGTCGCCATCCAGGGGCGCGCGGAGAGCAACGAGTTCGACGACGACCAGAACCTGTTTCCGCTGGGTTCGATGTTCGTGCTGAGCGCGACTGTCTCCAAGCCGCTGCCCAAGGGCTTCGACATCTTCTTCCAGGGCGAGAACCTCACCAACACCGTCTACAACATCGGACGGACCCCGGTGCCAACGATCGGGCAACCCATCCTGGCGCGCGTCGGCTTCCGCTGGCAGAGCCGGCGGTAACGTGGCTCACGCCTTCAGGTTGACACTCAGACGAGGGTTTGTGTCAGGGCACGACTTCAGTCGTGCGGAAGACCGTCAATGATCGTGCGGGCTTCAGCCCCTGCATACGGCGTTCAGCTGCTAAGCCGGGACTTTTGCGCGACGCACTGGCACGACCAAGGTCGTGCCCTGGCACAGAGCAACTTCCACACTCCTCGGCCTGGTGCCCCCAGGTTCGCCTTGGTACCAACCCTAGTCCTTTCCAATTTGTCATCCTGAGCGAAGCGAGGGATCTGCGGTTTGTCCCGTGTGAAAAGACCGTTAATGTTTCATGATGAACCGCAGGTCCTTCGACTGCGCGTCCGCCCGCCACAAAAGCCGCGGCGGAAAGGCAAAGGCGCGGACGCTTCGCTCAGGATGACAGGCTAAGTCCGCGGCTAATGCCCCTTCACGAATTTCTGTGGAACCGCGCTACTTGGCAGGCTGAAAAACATCTTAGTTGGTGTAGAGTCTCCGGAGGCTCTCGCACGGGGATAAAAGCAAGCATGTCCAGCCGCCCTCATGGTGTCGCGTATGCTGTGTTACTCCTGGCGCTAGTGCCGGCCATCGGCGCCGCCCAAACCGAGCAGCCGACGCATTCAGCCGAGTCCGCCAAACTGCTGAAGAGCGACCCGCTGCACGTCTTCAGCGAATCGGTTCAGCAGCTTTCCAACGCGGTCACCAAGTCGGTGGTGCAGGTGCTGACGATCGGCTTCGGACTGACCACCGATCAGGACAAGGACGACACCGCTTATCTCCAGGCGCAGCGGGGCATTGGCGCCGGCGTCATCCTGACGGACGACGGATACATCGTGACCAACGCGCATGTCATCGAGGGCGCGCGGCAGATTCGCGTTCGCCTGCAAGGACTGGAGCAGCAGAATTCCGGCAAGTCGCTGCCCGGCCACGGCGTGCTGGAGGCTAAGTTGGTCGGCATGGATCGGCTCACCGACTTGGCGGTATTGAAAATCGACGCGAAAGACCTGCCCGCGCTGCAGTGGGCCAACTCCGATGATCTCAAGCAAGGACAAGTCGTCTTCGCCTTCGGCAGCCCCATGGGCCTGGAGAATTCCGTCAGCATGGGCGTCGTGAGTGCGACCGCGCGGCAGATCGATCCTGAGCGGCCCGACATCTACATCCAGACCGACGCTCCCATCAATCCGGGCAACAGCGGCGGCCCGCTGGTCGACGTCGATGGTCACGTCGTCGGCATCAACACCTTCATCCTGTCGGAGTCCGGCGGCAATGAGGGCCTGGGCTTCGCCATTCCCAGCGACGTGGTGCGCAGCGTCTATGAGCAGATTCGCAAGAACGGCCACGTGCACCGCGGCGAGATCGGCGTCTACCTGCACACCATCACGCCGGAGTTGGCCGAGGGCCTACACTTGCCGGTAGAAGAGGGCGTGATCCTCGAAGATGTTGTCCCTGACTCGAGCGCTTCCAAAGCCGGGCTGAAGGTCGGCGACATCGTTACCACCGTGGGCGGCAAGCCGGTCGACGACCTGCGCCAGTTCGCGCTCGACCTGTACTCCTACAAAGTGGGAGAGAACATCGACGTCGGCGTGTTACGCGATGGCAAGGTGCAGAACGTGCCGGTGAAGGTCACCGAGAAGAGCGACGATCCCGAGCGCTTCGCCGACATGGTGACCGGACCTGACAATCTGGTGAACCGCCTCGGCATCCTCGGGCTGACCATCAATGACAGCCTGCGCGACATGATTGGCAGCGACCTGCGCAACTCTACCGGCGTGCTGGTGGCGGCGCGCACTCCAACGAGCACGCTGCTGGGCGAAGGCCCGCAGCCCGGCGACGTCATCCATGCCGTAAACGGAGCGACGGTAAAAAACATCGACCAACTGCGCAATCATCTGCGCGGCCTAAAGCCGGGCGATCCCATCGTGCTGCAGATCGAGCGCGACGGCCTCCTGAGCTACCTGGTGCTGGAATCCGAATAACGAATTCGGTTAGCCGCTCGCTCCCCTAGGGAGCGAAATACCCGGAAAGGTCCAGTAGCAACTGTGTCAGGCCTGAAGCGTAAACATCGGTCTTGTCGTTTTGATTGGCCACAATCGCCATGTTCGAAGTGACCGCCCCGTCCGGCGCGTTCAAAGTCGAAGCCTCGGGCTGCTGCAAGCCGTCGGGCCACACGGTTAGATATCCCAGTGGAGCTTGCGGTATGGCAGTTGCGTTGAAGACGAATGCTTGTGCGGCGGGAGGCACATAACATCCGAACTGAACATCAACTGTAAGCTCTCCCTGGAAGGCTCCGTCGCCTTGCCGGGTGTCCAGCACCCGACATGGAGGAACGCTATACAGCGACAGCCCTCCCGACTGTGGCGCAGCAAAGTAGCCGTTAATGTCGACTACCAAGTCCGTGCTGGCCGAGGGATAAACGGAGATCCCGCCGTCCTGACCGGCCGGCACGATTGCGGCGTTGGCCACAGTGGTTGCGGTGTAGTTATTCAGAGTGGAGACCACCGGCATCGTCTGACCTTGCGGCCAGACGGTGAGGTAAGACATCGGACCGCCGTGCGGCACTGCGGTAACGTTGAACGAGTACGCCTGCGCGTTGGCGCTCTGCGGAATGCAGCTGCTCTCGGTTACCGGAAAATTGCGTTGCTGACCGCCCGATAGGTACGGTCCACCGAGATCGCCATCGCTGCCACGGGTATCGATCACGCGACACGGCGTCAGCGGATAAAAATCCAGCGTTTCCTGGGCGGCCGGCGCGAAATAGCCGTCGATATCGAGCAAAACGTTGGTCGTATCGCTCACGTAAATACTGACTTGATTTAAAGTGCCCGCCGCCACAATCGCCGCGTCAGCTTTCACCCGTCCGTCGAGCGAGTTCATCGTGGAAACCATTGGCTGCAACTGGTCGGTCGGCCAGATGGTGAGATAGCCGACGCGGCCGCCGGTCGGAACCAGTGTGACATTCAGCGAGAACGCCGAGGCGTTCGCGGGAATATTGCACCGCGAGGGCGACATGGATACGTTGGTCGTTATACCTCCCTGCAGCGGACCTCCGCTACTTCTGGTGTCGAGAACGCGGCAAGGCGTCAGCGGCACGAACTGCATCGGCGTTGCGCCGGCGACCACGCTGGTTCCTTCATACGAACCAAAGTAAATCGTGTTGGTGTTGCTGTTGGCTACGATCCCGTTCTCCGAGGCGACCGGCGTCAGGATCGTGGTCTCTCCCCCGGCGTTCAGGTCCACCGCTGTGAAATACAACGTGTAGTAAGGGTCGAGAGTGTAGATACGGTTCTTGACTGTATCGATGGTGAGGAACTGGTTGATGCCTAACGTGCCGATTGGATTCACCTGCTGGGTCGACAGGTTTAGGTCGTCGATGCTTCCGCAATCGCCGCCGTACAAGTGGTTGGTGGCCGGATTCAGCACCATCTCCTCAACGCATGTGTTGGACCATTCGGCTATTAAGTTCACCTGATTCGATCCACCATCGAGGTCGAAAACTCCGATTGGGTTGAGGGCGTAGATTTGATTCGTCGATTGGTTGACGATCAGGGAATTAGGGCCCGAGTAAAAGTAAGCTTCAAAGGGCAGGTCTACTGTCGTGGTGTGGTTGGTGGCGCCGTCGATCATGGTGATCGACGAGTTGGTCACGTACCTCTGGTTGCCAATATAGATTTTGTTGGTAGTCGAATTCACGGCTACCGCCAGCGGCCCCTCATCCACGGCGATCGTCGTCGTGGCCAGCGTCTGACCGTCGATCACGGTGACGTTGTTACTGTCCGCGTTAGCGACGTAAATCTTGTTCGTCACCGTATTTACATCGATAGCATTCGGCGCCAAGCCGACATTGACCGTTGAGGTAGCCAGCGTCGCGCCATCCACGACGGTGACCGTGTTGTCTTCACTGTTGGGCACGTAAATTTTGTTTGTCACCGTATTGATGGTCGGCCGAATACCGCCATTGCCGATGGGAACGGTGGCCACAATTTGATTCGTCGCGCCGTCAATCACCTCCATGCCGTTGTTGATCTGGCTGACGACGTAAATCTTGTTGGTCACCGTGTTGACTGCCATGCCGGAGGTATCGTAGTTTCCGTTGATTTCGGCGACGATGCGCTGTGCGGTTAGACAACGGGTCGAGAAAAGCAGGCAGAGAGCGAACAGAACGGTGACGACGCGACGCAGAGCTGGCATGAGTCTCCCGAGTCCTGCAAGGCCATGGCCGGACCCGTGCAGGCTCGTTTTGTTTTTGATTGGGAGCGGTCGAACGGCTGATTGTCTCACTCGACCGGAAGCAGAGACAATCCTGAATTCTCGGGGCATAAGCCGTGCAGGGAGTATTCGGGTATAAGGTCCTTCGACTTCGCATGCGCAAACAACGCGAACGCTCCGCTCAGGATGACAATCGTAAGGTGAATGGTCGGTTTCAGCCGTTTTGGATGACGGACAGTCGCGCAGCGAACCTTGCCTTCTTGAACAAACGAGTCTGGAAGGAGACTCTTCCTCCAGACTCGCTGTTCCCCCTTTGAACAACCTCGACAAAACTATGGGGCGAAGTATCCCGAAATATCGAGGATCAGGTTGGTCGAGCCCTGCGCAAAGGCATCGACCTTGCCGTTGGTGGTGGGCACGATCGCCATGTTCGACGTAATACGGCCGTCGGCGGCGTTCAGCGTCGAAACCCCCGGCTGAGGCTCTCCATCCGGCCACAAGGTCAGATAGTGGAAGCCGTCCTGCGGGATCACGGTGGCGTTGAAGACGTAGCCTTGCGCGGTCGATGGCAAGGTGCAATCGCTTCCCTCTACGTTCACCACCTGCTCGCCCTGGAAGGCGCCGCCCGACTGCCGCGTATCGAGCACACGACACGGTGCACCGGCATACAGCGACAGACCTCCGGTGCCCGGCGCGGCGAAGTAGCCGTTAATGTCGACGGCCAGGTTGCTGCTCTGGGACGGATACACCGACATTCCGCCGCCGCTGCCGGCAGGAACGATCGCCGCGTTGGCCACGTTGGTTGCCGTCGGATTGTTCAGCGTCGACACCGTGGGCTGGTTCTCGCCCTCCGGCCAAGCCGACAGGTAGGTCATTGCCTGTCCAGAAGGGTACGGTATGGCAGTGAAGTTCAGCGAGTAGGCTGCGATGCTGACACTCTGCGGGATGCAGGAACTCGACAGCATGTCGAAGCTGCGCACCGTGGCTCCGACCAGCGCCGGCCCGCCCAGATTGCCGTTCGGGTTGCGGGTGTCGATCACGCGGCACGGGGTCAGCGGATAGAACTGCAAGGTGCTGCCGCCCGGTCCGGTGAAGTAGCCGTTGATGTCGAGGACGACGTTCGTCGTGTTGCTGACATAGACGCTGACCGCGCCCTGGTATCCGCCGGGAACGAAGGCAGCGTTGGCTTTGGTGCGGCCGTCGGTGGAGTTCATGGTCGAGACCACCGGCTGGGCTGCGCCCGTCGGCCAGATGGTCAGGTAGCCCAGCGGCGCTCCGTTGGGCACGACCGTCACATTGAGCGAGTACGCCGCAGCCGTCGCCGGAATGCCGCAGCTGCCAAGTTGCGAGACAGTAAAGCTGCGCGACGTGCCGCCGGATATCGGGCCGCCGCTGTTGCGGGTGTCGATCAGGCGGCAAGGCGTGACGGCAACGAATTGGATCGCGCTGGGCTGTCCGCCGGCGATGACCGAGGCGGTGTTGTCGCCGGTGTTGGTGACGTAGTAGCGATTGGTGACGGGATTAACGATTGACGCTGCCGGAGCCGCGCCCACGCCCAGCGTGCTGGTGTGGTGGGTGGCCCCGTCGATCATGGTAATCGTGTTGTCGGCGTAGTTGGTGACGTAGATCTTGTAGGTATTGGGATCGGCTTCCACGTCCGCCGGAGTGTTGCCGGTTGCTACGGTGGTAGTGGCCAGCGTCGAGCCATTGATGATGCTGATGTCGTTGTCAGCCTGGTTGACGACGTAAGCTTCATTGGAGACCGCGTTCACAAACAGGCCGGCGGCAAAGTTGCCCACGTTTACACGCTGGACCTGGTTGGTCGCGCCGTCGATGACCGAGACCGTTCCCGGCACGACCGTTCCATTCGCCAGGCAGTCGGCGCTTTGGGAGTTGTTGCCGCAATTGTTGACCACGTAAATCTTGTTGGTCTGGGTGTTCACCAGGATGACAGCGGGATTCCAGTCGACGTCGATGCTCGTGGTCTGGTTGGTCGCACCGTCAATGACCGTGACCGTTCCGTTCGAGGTGCAGTTATTACTGTTACCGCACTGGTTGAAGACGTAAATCTTGTTGGTGACGGGGTTGACGGCTACTCCAATCGGCACCAGACCCACGGTAACGGTGGCGATGAGCGTGTCGGTATTTCCGTCAATTACGCCGACGGTGTTGTCGGTACCGTTGCCGCTGTTGGCGACATAGATCCTGTTGGTTACCGGGTTCACGTCGGAGCCAATCGGGTTCGAAAAGCCGCTGATGGTTTTGATCACCTGGTTGGTCGCGCCGTTGATGACGGAGACGGTGCTGTCGGCCCGATTGTTGACGTAGATCTTGTTGGTGTTCTGGTTGATGACCAGAAACTCGTCATGATTTCCAACATGGATGGTACTGGTGGCGTCGGTAGCCCCGTTGATGGCCGTAACCGTGCCGTCGGCAAAGTTGGTCACGTAGATCATGTTGGTCGCCGTATTCACATTGACGAAGGTGGCATTATTGCCGATCGGGACGTTGCCAATGAGGGTTTGAGCGGTGACAGGGCGCACGATCCCGATCATGGTTATGGCCAGAAGTAACGAGTGGAGACGTCGCATTAGTTTTCCTTCTTGTGGCGCCGTTGAGGACCGCCTGAGTTCGCTCACGCAGGCGGGGAGAGACCCACGACGCAGATGTAGCACTTTCAGGTTTTTGGGTTCGACATCTTGATGCGTCCTCCGGACACCCAAACCGGAGGCGCTTCAACCCACTAGAGTGGGGCGTCAAGTCATTTCAGAATCGCGACTTAGCTCCGCTGGAAGAACGGCTAGCTCACCCGCGTTAATGTGGCTATACTCTGAACACTTACCGTTTTTCCGACAAGGGACTTTACGGGACAATTCGGGACATTGCGTACATGCCGTCGGCCCATGAAGTAAAAGCGCCAAATCGTCGACTGGACTCGTGGAAGGAAATTGCGGCCTTCTTCGATCGGGATGAGCGAACCGTTAAGCGATGGGAGAAAGAACGGCTGCTGCCGGTCCATCGCCTGCCAGGAGGTTCGCGTGCGCGCGTCTACGCTTTCACCGAAGAGCTGGAGCGCTGGATGCGCTCGCCGGAAGCTCTACCCGAAGAGCCCGCCATCGAGTCTGAAATTTTCGAGCCTCCAGAATCTTCCTCCCCGGTAAATGATTCAGGGCCTATCGCAGCGGCAGTCGAGGAAGAAACTCCGCCACCACCAATCTCTCCTTCCCGTAAAACCTGGACCCTCGTCGCGACCTGTGTGGTCTTGAGCGGAATTGCCGTTGTCGCCATGGTGGTCGTGCATCGGCGACATGCTGCCGCGTTGGCAGTTTCTGCATCCGGCTCGAAGGCAGCTCGACACGCGGCCAATGCCGAGGCCGAAGAGCTCTACCTGCAAGGACGCTATTACTGGAACAAGCGCACGCCTGAAGACCTGAACAAAGCCGTCGATTCCTTTACCCAGGCGATCGTGCACGATCCCAACTATGCACCGGCGTACGTTGGCCTGGCCGATTGCTACAACCTGCTGCGCGAGTTTGCGGCGATGCCGTCGAAGGAAGCGTTTCCCCGCGCGCTGGCTGCAGCGCAGAAGGCCGTCGAACTCGACGACTCTTCAGCGGAAGCGCACGCGACCCTGGCCTTCGTAACGTTTTACTGGAAGTGGGATGTTGCGGAAGCAGACCGTGAGTTCCGCCGCGCCATCGCGCTCAATCCGGATTACGGTGCAGCGCACCACTGGTACGCCAATTTCCTGGGAACGCTTGGCCGGAATTTGCAGGCGCTCAACGAGATGAATATCGCGGAGAAGATCGATCCGGGATCAAGCGCCATCATGGCCGACCGCGCCCTGCTGCTCTACAACATGGGCCGCCAGGACGAGGCCATCGCGCGCCTGCAGCAGATCGAGAGCAGCCAGCCGAGTTTCTACTCCACGCACCGTTATCTCTCCTACATCTACCTCGACAGCCACGATTATCCGAAGTATCTGAAGGAGTCGATGGACGCGGCAAACCTGTCACAGGATGAGCAGCAGTTGGAAATTGCCCGCGGCGCCGAAGAGGGGTACAAGTCCGGCGGCGAGCATGGCATGCTGGTCAAGACCGCGGCTGTCGAGCAGAAGCTGTATGACCAGGGAAGGATCTCGCCCTACCTGCTGGCGGTCGCCTATGCGCGGCTCGGCGATAAGCCGCAAACCCTACGCTATCTGCAGACGGCCTACAATCAGCACGATCCGGAGTTTATTTCCACCCGGGTCAATCACGCGCTGATCCCGTTTCGCAACGATCCCACCTTCCGCCAGCTGGAGCTGAAAGCCGGTCTGCCTCCACTAACCTAGGAAGCAAATTTTCATTGCAATCCGTTCAGCACTAATCTTTCCTTATCTGTGAGGCAGGTATGCGACAAGGGCGAGCACGATTGTTGATGGCACTTCTGGTTTTGGCATCTGCCGGATTTGCGCAGAGCACGGATTCGAAGCCTCCTGCAGACGCATGGATGAAGGAGCCGACACCCTACCTGGCGTGGAACAACGGGATCTCGCCGGAACTTCGGGCTGCTCGCAACCGTTTCTGGGATGATGCCTCAATGTCAGACATTCCTCTCACCCAGGAAGGCAGCCTGCGCGTGTCCGGCGGCAGCTACGATATGACTTGGGATTCATCCGAGATTTCCGACCGCTTGCCGAACCGTACCATCGTCACGGCAACGTTTACAAATCACCGCAGCGTCCTCAGTACCTCAGAGCGCTCGCTGTATTCGGAAGTAACGTTCCGCGTCGACAAGGTGTACGAGGACAACACTGGTAAAGAAGAACCTCTGGCCGGGCGCGACATAACGTTGATCGTCTATGGCGGCACCGTCGTTCTAAAAGACGGCAAGGACTTTAGCGTGAACGCGGTCATGATTTCGCCGGACGGATTCATCCAGCCTGACCGCAAATATCTCCTCGCGCTCTCTTACGATAAAGACGGCGACTTCTTCGAATACGGCGATAGCTGGGACATGACCGACGGCACTCTTCGAGCAACCAGTGGTCGCGCGGAGTACTTCGTGCAGGACGGCCATTCAGCGCTGAATGGGATCAAAGTCGAACAACTGGATGCCGTGATGGCGAAACAACTCCACAAAGATCAGCCGCAGAACGGCGCGTCGAAGGGAGATGGCGCTGACGCTTCCTCTCCGTCGAGATGACAACTCGCCCCCAAACACGCTCTAATGTTGAACACCGTTGGAGGATGGACCGTGAAAGCTCTCTTACTTAGCATCGTGATTTGCCTGTTCGCCGTCTCG
>DATHQX010000037.1:0-20440 GCA_035482295.1 Verrucomicrobiia bacterium | reverse complement strand
TGCAATTCGCCGGAAGGCAATTGTCTGAAACCAAAGCTGTCGCGTCTATACGCTTTGTGTCAGGGCACGACTTCAGTCGTGCCGATACGGCCAAGTGATGCGGGCTCGAGTCGGCTTCAGCCGACGGCAGACGCATTTGCCACCCATCGCATAAGCCTTTATCGTCCTAGTTTGGCTCACGACAGAATCCCCGCCCGCCGCCGCTTCCTTCGTCGCCTGAAAAGCCTTGTGCTCACGCCCGAAGCACTCTACCGGCTCTCGCTGAAGTGGCAATACGGCGCGTCGCACCTCAAAGAACCTCCGACTCCCAACATCGCCAACGCGACCCTTAAAACTCGCGCCGAATGGCAATCCGCCTTCGAGAGCGCCAAACGCCAGCATGTCCCACTGCATCGCGGACCAGAAAAGAACTGGGACCACCTCGCTGCCGTCGCAACCATCCTCGCGCACACGCAGCCTGGAGCGCGCATCCTCGACGCCGGCGCCGAAATCTACAGCAACGTTCTGCCGGCGCTGTTCCTCTACGGCTATCGCGATCTCCACGGCATCAACCTGACCTTCACCGCCCCAGCGCGCCGCGGCCCCATTCGCTACATCCCCGGAGACCTCACGCGCACGCCCTACCCCGACAGCTCGTTCGACGCCATCACCTGCATGAGCGTCATCGAACACGGCGTCCCGCTCGACGCTTATTTCCGTGAGATGTTTCGCCTGCTCAAGCCCGGAGGCCGGCTCATCACCTCGACCGATTACTACCCCACGCCGATCGACACGCGCGGACAATCGGTCCACGGCGCGCCCATCAAAATTTTCTCGCGCCCCGAGATCGAATCCATGCTGCGCCTGGCTGAATCCATCGGCTTCGAGCGCACCGGCGACCTCGACCTCACCTGCGACGAAAAACCCATCCGCTGGGATCAGTTCGGCCTGGAATACACCTTCGTCCTCTTCACCCTCCGCAAACCGCGTTAGGCTGGAGCGCCGCTTCAGCGGTGCAGCAAAAGCAGTCGTAATGGAGCGCGGCTTTAGCCGCTGAGGTAAACCTCGGCCTACGGCTTCCTCTGGTAAGCAAGAACAATCACGTCGCTGAAGTCTTTGCGCCCGGCTGGCGAATATCCCGTTACCAGCTTCTTTTCAATCGCGCGAACCCCTGCATCCTCAGGCTTCACCCGATACAGCACCAGCCAAACCCGCGACGCATCATCTACCTTCTGTTCCCATCCATCATCACCCGGCACGGGCGTCGGCCGTTGAACATCCCCACCCGGAAGCCAGTCGCGGTAACTCTCCCCCGCAAACTCCCCTACCGGCTGGTAGTACAGCGCGCGATCCTCGCTATGCCCGTTCGCGATCAGATACTGCACGGCGCCGCGCCAGTCTTCCCCCGCACGCCGATAGACAATCGCGGTGCTCACCAGCGATAACGCGCAAACCAAAACGACAGCCGCGCCACGCAACGTTCGTCCCAAGGTCCGTTCCACCGCGACCGCCGTCATCAGAATCCATCCCGGCAAACAGATGATGAGGAAGCGGTGATAAAACGCCGGCCGCACAGCCGACACTAGCAGCGTGATCACGATCGGCGTGAACACCAGGCTCGCAGGCAACAGCGAGCGCCAACACTCCTCGGTTCGCCATTCCGATATCAGCGACCTTAAGAAGATTGCGATCAGAATAAGATCGACAACCAGCAGCACCGCGCCCACAGCCTTGCCGCTGTCGGCGGCGAGAAACGCGCCCAGATGATAAAGCTCGAGCCACGACGGCGGCTGCACCCAGGAAATATGTCCCGTATCCTGCGCGTGAATCAGCCACAGAATCGGAGCGACCAGCAGCGCCATGATCGCCGCAGCCGGCAGCAACAACTTCCACGGCCGCCGATCTGAGCGCACTCCCACCAACGACACATAATGCGCAGCAGGCGCCAGCACGCCGAAGTAATGGAAGTAACAGGTCAGCCCTGCGACGACTGCGTACGCGAACATCAGCGCCGAACTCGGCTCCTCGATGAGCCGCGCAAACAAATACGTCGAGAGCAGCACCAGCAGCACGACAAAGCTGTACGCCCGCGCCTCCTGCGAGACGCTGACCGCACACGCATTCAACGCCACAAAAAGTGCAGCCATGATCCCAACTCGCTCTCCAAAAAGCTTGCGTCCTAGCGCATACATCAACGGAATGGCGAGCACGCCCGGGATCACCGAAAGCAGGCGCACTGTGCCTTCGCCGTATCCGAAGCTCAGCCACGGCCGCAGCAGCACGTAATACGCAGCCATGTTGCCCTCGTCATGCCACAGGAAATGCCAGAACACAGGCGTGGTGCGCCGTGCAATTGCGACGCTCGCAATCTCGTCGATCCAGAAGCTCTTGTGCCCCACCAGCACCAGCCGCAACAGCGTCCCCACGGCGACAATCGCCCACAACCAAAGCGCGCTGCGGCTTTTGCGCGCAGTTGTAACATCGGCTTTGGCGGCGGCAGACAACATGTCCCGAATATAGCAGTTCAAATCACCTGATCCGCCCTCGCGCAGACCACGGCGACGTTACACGCGCGTGAACGGGTTATGAACGTCTGTTGAATTCGCCGCAGGCGAAAAACCGGCTCATGCCCTTGTAATCGATTCTTCCCTCACGGATACTTTCCTTTCTACCTCGCATGCCCACATTTGCCGCGGTTGACATCGGTTCGAACTCGGTCAGGCTCAAAATCGCCAAGGTAGTCCGCGGACGCCTGGAAACCCTCCACGAAGATCGCGAAGTTACGCGACTGGGCGAGAGCGTCTTCGCCGACGGCTCGCTCGATCCGCAAGCCATGGCTCTCACACTTCGCGTGCTGCGCCGCTTTCATCGCGCCACGCAAGAGCACGCTGCCGACCGCGTGCGCGTGGTCGCCACCAGCGCCCTGCGCGATGCCGGCAACAGCCGCGCCTTTCGTGACTGGGTGCGCAGTGCAACTGGCTGGCGAGTGGAAGTCATCTCCGGCTTGGAAGAGGGCCGCCTGATTCACTTAGGCGTGCTGGCCAACGCGCGCATCGCCCACAGCCGGGCGTTGCTCATCGATCTGGGCGGCGGCAGCTGCGAGCTCACACTCTCGATCTCGGGCCACATCGAAGACATGGTCAGCCTGCCCATCGGCGCCGTCCGCCTAACCCAGACTTTTCTGCACGAGGATCCACCCAGAAGAGCCGAGCTGAAACAGATGCGTGCGGTTATCCAGCGCGAAGTGTCGCGCATTAAGAAGCGCATTATCGAAGCCAGAATGCAGGTCGTGATCGCAACCTCAGGCACGCCCGCCGCTCTCTCCGGCCTGTACGCCGCCAAGGTCCGCGGCTACGACGAGAGCAAGCCTCACACTGTGCCGCAAACTGCGGTGACGAAATTGGCTGACGATCTTAGCCGCCGCAGTCTCGCGCAACGCCGCTCATTGCCCGGCATCGGCCCACGCCGCGCAGAAATCATCATCGCCGGCGCCATGGTCTTCGCCGAGCTCATGCAGCTCTGCAAGCTGCGCAGCTTCCGTTATCTACCGCTCGGCCTGCGCGACGGTCTGTTAGCTCAGATGATGGCCGACTACAACGCCAGCACCGCTATGAAGGAGCAGGTGGAATCGGAACGGCACGACGCGCTGCTCGCCGCGGCGAAGCATTACGGCGCCGACCTGCCATTCGCGCAGCGCATCCGCGACCTGGCTCTGGAGTTGTTTCAGCGCCTGCGCGCAGTCCATCAGCTGCCGCCGCAATACGCCGACTGGCTCGAGGCCGCCGCCATGCTGCATGAAGTCGGCGCCTACATCAACCGCTCCGGACGCCGTCGCCACACGTATTACGTCATCTCTAATTCGGAAATTTTCGGCTACACTCCGCTGCAACGTCGCATCATCGCAGCCATCGCGCGCTTCGTAGGCAAGTCGCTGCCCTCACCCAGCAATCAAGTGATGCGGGTTCTGCCCGGCCTCGAACAGATCAACGTCGTCAAGGCCATCGCACTCCTGCGTCTTGCGCGCGCCTTGGACCAGGGCCGCCGCGCCGCCGTTGCTCAGCTAAAGGTTCGGATTCATCAGGACGGCCGTGTTCGCCTGATGCTGAAGCCAAAAGCTTCCGACGGTATCGAGCTGGAATTGTGGGCAGTCGAACAGGAAGGAAGTTATTTCGAGACAGTCTTTGGCCGCGAGCTGCTGGCCGAAGCCTGTTGAACCGAACGCACCAGCTTCGGCGGCATGCACCACTTCAACACGGCGGCCCTGCGACCTTCTTTCTCGACCCGCGCGATTGCGCCCTTCTTCATCTCTAGTGTGCCTGGGGCGGCGCCGACCATCTTGCTGAGGAACTCCGTCATTGTGGGATTATGCCCCACAACCATGATGGCGTCCTTTCGGCTGTAACGGCGCAACAGGTCCTGGAATTGCTCGTAGGTCGCGCCCGGACGCAGGGCATTGTCGGTCAGTACCTTTTCCTCGTGATCGATTTCATTCGCCACCACCGATGCCGTCTGCATGGCCCGCTTGAGCGGGCTGGAGAGAATGACGTCAACGGTGATATTCAACGCTGCCAGAGCTCGTCCCACATCGTGAGACTGCTCGATCCCAAGCTTGTCCAGCGGTCGTTTTTCATCTTTGGCGGGATTGAGCTTCGGTTCGCCGGCGTTGGCGTGACGCAAGAAAAAGATCTGCATAACGACTATCTGGCCCTGACCGTCTTTCGGGCGCTACGCCGGCGGCGCGCCGGCAGCTGCGGGATCGAATCCAGAGTCACCTTGCCCTCGGCATGCGCAATCAGAAATTCCTGTGCGTTGAAGTATACTCCCCGTTTCGGCGAACGGGAACGCGAGCACAACGCGTCCGCGTAGACGTACCGGCCGTCCGGTTGCAGAATGCGCGCCTGCGTGTTGTCAGCCAGATAGGCCTCCAGAATCTCTCCCCGAATCCTCTGCTTCAGCATCGGATCCTTGATCGGAAACAGCACCTCAACGCGCTCCAGCAGATTGCGCGGCATCCAGTCGGCGCTGCCAAGATACACTTCTTCCTCACCGCCGTTGGCGAAGTAGAAAATGCGACTATGTTCCAGGAAACGTCCGACAATGCTGCGCACGGTGATGCGATCACTGATGCCGCGAACACCCGGCCTTAGCCCGCAAATGCCACGAACGATCAGGTCGATCTGCACGCCCGCCTGCGACGCGCGATAAAGCTCGCGCACGATGTTGCGGTCGAGTAACGAGTTCATCTTAACGATAATCCGCGCCAGGCGCCCGTGTCGCGCGTGATCGGCTTCGCGCGCGATGAGGTTGATGCTGCGTTCCGCCAGGTTGATCGGCGCGACCAGCAGCGGATCGTAGCTCGGCCGCTCGGCGTATGCGGTCAGAAAATTGAAGACACTGTGTACCGACGACGTGATCTCGGGGTCGGCCGTCAGCAAACTCAAATCGGTGTAATAAGTTGCCGTAATCGAGTTGTAGTTGCCGGTTCCCAGGTGTGAGTACAGCCGTGTCTCGCCGTCGGGATCTTTGCGTACCATCATCGCCAGCTTGCAGTGCGTCTTCAGTCCGACCAGCCCGTGAAACACCTGCACCCCGGCGTCTTCCAGCGAGCGTGCCCAGCGAATGTTGCTGGCCTCGTCGAACCGGGCCTTTACCTCGACCACTACCGTGACTTCTTTCTGCGTCGCCGCGTCCATTAGAGCTCTGACAATGGGGGAGTTCTCGCTGGTGCGGTACAGCGTCTGCTTGATTGAAAGCACGCTGGGATCGTCGGCTGCCGTGCGAATAAATTTCACCACGGAATCGTAGGAGTCATACGGATGATGCAACAGAATATCGCGATGTCGAATTTCCTCGAAGATGTCCTGTGACTTACGGTTCAACTGCAGCTCGCGCGCCACAAACGGCCTGAACTTCAGATCCGGCCTGTCGGTTTCCTCATAGAAATGGAAGAGTCGCGACAGGTTCACCGGCCCTTCGGTGCGATAAACCTGCCAGTCCTCCATTTCAAAGTATCCGCGCAGGCGTTCGATCATCTCTGGATTGGCATCGGCCTCAATCTCCAGCCGCACCGCGTCGCCCTTGCGCCGGTTGTGCAACTCGGTGCGGACGGTCTCCAGCAGATTGCGCGATTCTTCTTCCTGCAAATACAGGTTGCTGTTGCGCGTCACGCGAAACGCCGCTTCAGAAATGATCTCGTAGCCGCGATACATCTCCACAGTGTGGGACGCCACCAAATCTGCGAGGAAGATGTAGTCTTCCGTACCGTTGCGCCGCGGCAGTTTAATCAGCCGAGGCAGCACGCGCGGCACCGTCACGATTCCCATATACGTCGACGAGGCACGCCGGCGCCGGCGCAGCAGCAGCGCCTCGCACAACGCTTTGTTCAAGACGCGCGGAAAAGGATGGGAAGGATCGACGGTCACAGGCGTCAGCAGCGGATCCAGCTCGCGATCACAATAGTCCGATACGAATGAGCGCTGCTCGGGCGTCAGGTCTTTCATACCCACGACCCGAATGCCTTCCTGCGCCAGAGCCGGTCGCAACGACAGATTCCAGCAACGATACTGATCGCGCATGAATTCGTGAGTCAATTGCGCGATAAGCTGGGCTTCCTGACGCGGGGTGCGGCCGTCAGGACCGGGCTCGGTCTGCCTGTCCTCAATTCGCTGTATCAGGCCACCCACGCGGATTTCGAAGAACTCATCCAGATTGCGGGCCGTAATAGCAAGAAACTTCACCCGCTCCAGAAGCGGGTTGCGCGGGTTCTCCGCCTCCTCGAGGACACGACGATTAAACGCCAGCCACGAGGCTTCTCGGTTCAATACCAGAGATGGATCGTCCAGGGAACGCCTGACCATAGAGAGGCACAATCTTACAGCGCAAGTTTTGCTATGTTACACGAAGGTTACAGCGACAGGGAGAGCAAATTTTAGCGAGGCAAGCAGAAATTGGTCACTAGTCGGAGTGCTTTCGATCAAAGCGAGCGGACGATCCTACAATGTAGGATATCGCAACGACTTCACAATTTCGCGTGCTTAGCGGCCGGATGGGATCTGCAGAGTGGCAGGACCGTGGGAATCCGGACCGCCTGTAGAACCCGGCATCCCCGCATGGTTGTGCGTCGCCGCGGTTGTTGCCGATCCTGATCGGTGCGTCATCCCCGCCGTGTGCGAAGCCGCCGGCTGATGCTTCTGCGTCGGAACCGGAGCGGCCGGACGATGGAACATCGTGTGGTCGCGTTCGGCGTAGTGTTGCGCGAAGAGGCTGCCTGTGAACAGGAACATCACAGCAACGGTGAGGGAACGAGTTGCAGTTGCCTTAAACATAAAAAGCTGGGGTGTTCGAAAACTGCCTCTATTCTACGCTAGACGCGGCACAGAAGGGGACAGTGGAAATCCCGCCAAATCTACAACTTTCGGCGCATGACTCTCTTCGACGCCTTGGTTCGAGCACCACTTTTGAGGGCCTTGCGCTCAAAGCGATGCTCGTATTCCGCCAAGTCCACTTTTCGCCCTCGAAAGCGGACCCCTTCGGCCTCCAGCAAGAAACGTTGCTCCAATCCGGCCTCGCGCGGCAATGAGATTCGGCCACCGGAGCCCAAAATCCGTTGCCAAGGCAGACCGGGAACCGTATTGAGAACGCGCGCGACAGCCCGCGCATTCCTCGGATAGCCGGCTGCCTTCGCGATTGCGCCGTAGGTGCTCACGTGGCCGCGCGGAACTCTGCGGATCGCGTCGGCAATCGCGAGAGCCAGCGGGAGTTTGGATCGGCCGGAAGGCATGCGCCAACTACGATATCATTTGAACTGATGACTGAGCCGACCCGCGATCCACGATCGCGTTTTTCCGACCGGGCGGAAGACTACGCCAAATATCGTCCCCGCTACTCCCACGATGTAGTACAAGCAATAAAACAAGCCTGTGGCCTCTCACCAGAGCAGTTGCTGGCCGACGTAGGTTGCGGCACCGGCATGCTGGCCGAGATATTTCTGGCAAACGGAAATCGGGTGATCGGGATTGAACCCAATCGCGAGATGCGTGCCGCCGGCGAGAAGTATCTGGCGAAATACCCGAACTTCAGCATGGTCGACGGCAGCGCAGAGCACACCACCCTGGCTCCCGCCAGCGTCGAGTTCATCATCGCCGGACAGGCCTTCCACTGGTTCCGTCCGCCCGAGGCTCGCACGGAATTTGCTCGAATCCTAAAGCCGGGCGGCTGGACCGTGCTGGTGTGGCACGACCGCAACATCAATGCCACGCCGTTTCTGCGCAGCTACGAAGCCTTCCTGCGCCAGTTCTCGAACGACTACGAGCAGGTAACGCACAAATACCTCGCCAGCTACGAGGCGCTGGAGCGCTTCTTCTCGCCGAATAAGGTGCATCTGATCAAGCAGCGCAACCAGCAGCATCTTGACTTCGACGGACTGCGCGGCCGACTGCTCTCCTCGTCCTACATTCCAAAATCCGGCGAACGCCACGAGGCCATGATGCGCGATTTGCCCACGCTCTTTGAGGATCACGCTGTCGACGGCCACGTGGTGCTGGAGTACGACACCAAGATCTACTACGGACACCTGGACCGATGAACGATGTGCCTGACGCTGTGGTACTCAGGACCGAACACCTAGGCCGCCGCGTCGGCGAGCAGTGGATCGTCAACGATGTTTCTCTCAGCGTGAACCGCGGAGAGCTGCTGGGTTTGGTGGGCGTCAGCGGCTCGGGCAAGAGTTCCCTTCTGCGCTTGCTCAATCGCCTGGATGAGCCCACCAGCGGCACCGTCTTCCTTGAAGGCCAGGACTATCGCGAGATTCCGCCGCGCACCCTGCGGCAGCGCCTCGGTATGGTCACGCAGCGTCCATTCCTCTTCCCCGGCGACATCGCGTCCAATCTGCGCTTCGGGCCAACACAACGTGATGCGACGCTCACCGACGCGGAGATCGCCGAGCTCTTGCAGCACGTTGGGCTTCCGGATTTTGCCGCCCGCAACGTGGCAAACCTCTCCGGCGGCGAGCAGCAACGTGTTTCGCTGGCCCGCTCGCTCGCGAATCGTCCGGAAATTATGTTGCTCGACGAGCCAACGTCGGCTCTCGACCAGCAGGCCAAGACCGGCATCGAGGAGCTCGTGCGCAATCTGGTCGACGAAGACCGCTTCACGATGGTATTGGTGACCCACGACCGCGATCAGGCACGGCGCATCTGCGATCGCGTCGGTCTGATCGAAGCCGGCCGGCTGGTGCAGTTGGGTACGCCGGCGGAGGTGCTGCATGCTTAAGTCGATCTTCCACTCGCAGGTCTCGCTTGGACTGGCGCAGGCGGCCATCGCCTCGGTGTTGGCGCTCCTGGTCGTACTGCTGGCGCGACGCCGCAACATTCATCTGGAAAGCGACGCGGCGATCGCGCTGGTGCGCGGCATCGTGCAGATCGTCGTGGTTGGCTCCATCCTGATGCTGTTGCTCAAGGGCCCGCGCTGGACCAGCGTTTTCCTGTTGGCGGGCATGATCATCGCCGCCGGATCGATTTCGGCCAAGCGCGCTAAGAACGTTCCCGGCGCCTGGAAGGTCTCGACCTGCTCGATCGCGGCGGGCGCGGGACTGGTGACGGCCGTGATGACGTGGGCCGGCGTGATCGACACGGCCATCACGTCGCTGATCCCGGTCGGCAGCATGATCATCGCCAATGCGATGAACACGAATGGCCTCGCGCTGAATCGCTTTCGTTCGGAAGTCCTGTCGCATTCGGGCGAGATAGAAACCGCTCTTGCTCTCGGCGCCGCGCCCGACAAAACCATCGCCAGCTATACCGAGGCCAGCATCCACTCATCGCTGATTCCGGCGATCGATAACCTGCGCTCGTTGGGAATCGTCTGGATTCCCGGGCTGATGACCGGCATGCTGATCGCCGGCGTCGATCCGCTGTACGCCGCGATCTATCAGTTCGTGGTGATCGCGATGATCCTCGCGTCGTCAGGCCTGACATCGCTGTTGAGCACGACCATGATCCGCGCCCACATCTTCTCACCCGCCGAGCAGCTGCTGCTGAAGGAGAGCGCGTAAGCATGTTTTGAACCTCAAACGCGACTAGCCACAGGTTTATGTCAGGGCACGTCTTTAGACGTGCCCTGATGCGGATCCTGTCGGCGTCGGCTTCAGCCGCTGCATGCCGTGTGCAGGGGCTGAAGCCCGGTTTCTTCTACCGCCCTCTTCGGCACGACTGAAGTCGTGCCCTGACACAAGGCCATTGTTCGCTAAGCAAATGGGGATAGCTAACCATTGTCGCTGGCGCTCAATCTATAATGATTAAGTTAGCTGCTGGGCCGGACGGTCGCTGTGGGCGCAAGTTCGCAGAGGAAAGTCCGAACTCCACAGAGCGGTGTGCCGGATAACGTCCGGGGGGCGGCCGTCAAGGGCCGTTTACGGAAAGTGCCACAGAGAACATACCGCCGGTGACTTCGGTCACGGGTAAGGGTGAAAAGGTGCGGTAAGAGCGCACCGCGCCGCCAGCAATGGCGGCGGCAGGGCAAACCCCACACGGAGCAAGACCAAATAGGGGAGGATCGCGCTTCGGCGCGGGCGTGCCGGCTCGGTGCGCCACAACTTCCGGGTAGGTCGCTAGAGCCGCGCAGTAATGCTCGGCCCAGAGGAATGACCGTCATGCCGCTCTTTGTTCTCACCTCCTACAATGTGGGATGTGAGCGCAAGGAGCGGCATACAAAATTCGGCTTACAGGCCCGGCAGCTAAATTCAGCAACTAGCACTTAGCAGTTAGCAGCTAACCAAGGCAGCTCCCGCCCACGTTTGCTTTCCTCTGCGCATTTGCTGTCCTGCCTGCTTGTTCACATCTCGCCTCGGCAATCGTCTTGTGTCAGGGCACGACTGAAGTCGTGCCACATCAGCTTACAAAAGAGAACGGCTTTAGCCGCCTGCGTGCCCCGCGCAGGGGCTGAAACCCGGACGCTTGAACTGCGTTTTCGGCACGACTGAAGTCGTGCCCTGACACAAAGCTCTCAGCTGTGAAGATGGGAATTTACCGCGCGACCCAAGCTGCCGTATCGGCTACGGTGCGGCGCGAATTCGAGCGTTGCTGGCTGCGCGCTTTCGCGGGAGCCTGCTCGCGGGCGCTAAAGGTTGCGGTCTGGACGTCCAGCTCGCGCGAGGTCAGCACATGCGGGCCGGCGACGCGGACATCAGCCACGGCTTTGGTGTTGGTCTGCACCCACACGCCGTTCACCTGACCGTAGTTGATGGTTACGTTCAGCTTCTTGATCCAGAAGGAAGGATTCTTGGCAGTCTGGCCGTCGATGCGGCGAATCTCGAAGTCGTTGGCATCGACCCACGCCTTGCCGCGCACCAGCTCGACCGCTTCCCGCTTGGGCGAGAGCTGCAACACGTAGCAATCGCGGCCATCGATGGTCTCGCGTCCCAGCAGGGCGAAATCGTAATTCGCAGAAGTGAGCTCGTGCGAATCAGAGTGACTGGTCATGCTGGTTTCGTGTTCCAGCACCTTGCGCACGATGCTGGTGCCGCGATCGCTGCCTTCGGCTTTGACGATGTTGTAATCTTTCGCGGCAGGTGGCACGAAATTGACCTGCGCCACCACATGCGAGGTCGGCTGCTGAGCGCCTTCAGAACCCAACTGATATTCGCGCGTGACCGTATAGGCAACGCTGTTGCCGCGTTCGGCAACTCGCACCTGGTCCATACGGCTGAGGATCTGCTCGAGTTTCAGGGTCTGCGTCTGTGCCCAGCTGAGCAGCGGTAGAGATGTAAGAAGACTTACGAGAACGATGGCATGCCGCGTTGGACCCAACATCCACATAATGTCTAACCTGGCCCCGAGTCGAATCCGGCGGCTGTCTTTTTAGAAGCACGCTGGAGGCCATCCGATGTCCGGACGTCGCTCTTTCGCGCACAGCAATTTGCAGGTGAATGTTTGGTTGCCGGGATGGGCAGGTGCTCTGAAATGACTCGATGGAGGAAATTCTTGCGCCTTAGAGAGGTAGCAGCCGACGGCTAATTCTTCTGGGCAACTTCCTTGTAGATCTCAAGCATGCGGGTGACGCTGGCGTCCCACGAGAACCTCGCGGCCTGCACCAGCCCGCGCGCCTTCAGCTTGTCTCGCAGCGCCTGATCGACCAGCACGCGATGCAGAGCGCGCATGATCTCGAAGACGTTCTCCGGGTTAACCATGACAGCGGCGTTGCCGACTACTTCCGGCACCGAAGAGGTGTTGCTGGTCACCACCGGGGTGGCGTGCGCCATCGCTTCCAGCGGAGGCAGTCCGAAGCCCTCGTACAACGAGGGGAAGACAAAGATCTTTGCCTGATCGTAAAAAATGCGTAGCACGTCGATGGGCACGAAGCCGAGGAAGCGCACGTCGTTCTGTACGGCGCCTTTGATGCAGGCGCGCCGCAGGTCGGGATGGCGCGAGACTTCGTCGCCAATAATGATGAGCTTCAGATCGTCGTACAGGCCTTCTTTGTTGAGCTCGTTCTTCAGCGCGGCGAAGGCCTCGATGATACGCACGACATTCTTGTGCGGGCTGATACGCCCGGCGTAGAGCAAGAACGGACAGTTCACCTGATAGCGTTCGGCGATGAACTCGCGCTCGGCATCGCTGGCGTGGCCCATACGGAAGCGGTCGTCGATGGCGTTGTAGATGACCTCGATGTTCTCGGCCTTCACGCCGAACAGACGCACGGTGTCGGCCTTGGAAAAATTCGACACCGCGAAGATGCGGGCGGCGCGGTGCAGCACGCGCCGGGTGAACTGGAAATGCAGCGTGCGCTTCACCGACGACTGGCTGTTCACGCGGTACATGTGGTCCAGCAGATCATGCACCGTGACCACATAAGGACAAGGGATGCCCTGCGGCTTCCAGAAAAGGTGCGGCACATGCAGCAGGTCGCAGCGATGCTCTTGCAGAATGCGATGCAGCTCGAGATAGCTGGCGACGGAGAGCTCGTTTGGCTGGCCGGGGACGGTGATGAAGTTCGGCGGCAACGGCTCGATATCGCCCAGCCGGCCAGGAATGCCGATGAGAATGTACTCGTTGTCGTGATCGAGGCGCGCCAGTGTGCGAATGGCGTTGCGGGTATAAGTCCCCACGCCGAACTCGGTGATGCGGCGGATGTCGATAGCGACGCGCACAGAGTAGTGTAAACGACGAGGCCACAGCGCGATGCCGTGGCCTGAAGTTACAACTGCAGAAAACCCTACGCTTTCACTGTCTCCGCATGTTTCGCCCTGCGGCTAGCGTACAGCGGAAATGCTTCCGCCAGTCCCAGCACCTCACGCTTCACCCGCGCCAGCACGTTCTTGTCGGTGCGGTTGTGCAGCACCTCGGAGATCCACTTGCCGACCTGCCGCATTTCGGTTTCCTTCATGCCGCGCGTGGTGAGCGCGGGCGTGCCGATGCGGATGCCGCTCGGCTTCATCGGCGGATTGGTATCGAACGGAATCGCGTTCTTGTTCACCGTGATGCCGGCCTCGTGTAACGCGTTCTCGGCCTCGGAGCCCAGCATGCCCTTGGCGAAAACGTTCACCAGCATCAGGTGCGTGTCCGTTCCGCCCGACGTGATATGGAACCCCTCGTCGACGAGCGTTTGCGCCAGCACCTTGGCGTTGGCAACAACTTGCCGCGCGTAGTCTTTAAACTCCGGCTGCATCGCCTCGCGGAAGCAGACGGCCTTGGCCGCCATGATGTGCACCAGCGGACCACCCTGCATTCCGGGGAAAACGACTTTATCGATGGCAGCAGCGTAATCGGCTTTGGACAGAATCATGCCCGCACGCGGGCCTCGCAGCGTCTTGTGCGTGGTGGTTGTGACCACATGCGCGTGCGGCACAGGCGAAGGATGCGCGCCGCCCGCAACCAGTCCGGCAAAGTGCGCCATGTCGACCAGGTAGAGCGCGCCAACTTTATCGGCGATCTGGCGCATGCGCGCGAAGTCGATGACTCGCGGATACGCGCTGCCGCCGCCGACGATGAGCTGCGGCCGCTCGCGCTCGGCAATCTGCTCGAGCTCGTCGTAGTCGATGGTCTCGTTCTCTTTGGTCACGCCATAAGGAACGATCTTGTAAGTTTTGCCGGAGAAGTTCAGCGGGTGTCCGTGCGTCAAGTGGCCGCCGTGCGCGAGGTTCAGGCCGAGGATGGTGTCACCCGGCTTGATCACGGCCGCGTAGGCCGCCATGTTGGCGGTCGAACCCGAGTGCGGCTGCACGTTGGCATGCTCGGCGCCGAAGAGTTGCTTGGCGCGATCGCGCGCCAGGTTCTCGACCACGTCGGTGAACTCGCAACCACCGTAGTAGCGCTTGCCGGGATAGCCCTCGGCGTACTTGTTGGTGAAGACCGACCCCGCCGCCTCCAGCACAGCCTCGCTGACAAAATTCTCCGAGGCGATCAGCTCCAGCCCTTCGTGCTGACGCCGCTCTTCGTTCTCGATGGCCTGCGCGATGTCAGGATCGACTTCCGCCAACGGACGCTCTAATGGATTCGCGTTCATGATTCCGTCCTTGATAACGCTGCTTGTAATTGTAGCGCGACGGAGTGCTCAATCTACTCTTGATGCATGGGTGCGGCCGTGCCGTTGGACCACTTTGCAACTTGAAGTGCGAACACAAGAATCGGCGGCAACCGACATCGGCATCAGGAACGCCACAGCGTCGTTTTCGAGATCTGGCAGTTGTTTGTTGCCGAAGGCCGCCCTAAGGGCCGCCACGACGCCTTAGGCCTGCCATCACGTCGCCTGGCGGGCCATGGCCGGTCAGTTGACGTGCGAATGCGCTACGCTACTCGGCGCGCAGCGCTTCGGTGACGTCCACGCGTGCAGCGCGTGCTGCAGGAAACAGGGACGCGACAATTGCGGCGACCAACAGCACGATGACCGAAACAATGACAGGCCACGCGCTCGGCATCTGCAACGAAGGAAAATAACTGCTGGCCAGGCGTGTCAGTGCGTAGCCGAAGATTGCGCCTGTCAGCACACCTACAACTGCCATGATCGCACCGTCCTTAACAACGCCCATCAGCAGGTGTCTGGGCTGCGCTCCAACCGCCAGCCGGATACCGAACTCGCGTGTGCGGCCGCTAACGGAGAATGCCAGCACGCCGGCGACGCCGACCACAGCAATTGCCAGCGCCAGCCCCGCCAGGCCACTGAAGACCAGCGTATTCAGCCGGTCGGGCGTCAGCACTTCGGCGCGAATGTCTTCCAGCGTGGCAGCGCCCTCGACAGGCTGTTCCGAAGACAGGCCGCGGATGATGCGCGTCAGCGGGATGATCAAAGCGTGAGGATCCGAGCGGGTGTGGACGAACAGCCGACCGCCGAACAGCGGCAGCTCCTGGCTGGTATCGTCGGGAATTTGCCCGAAAGGATGATAGATCGTGAGCGTCGGTCCCGGCTCAACATGCTCGTCGTCCACATCGGCGGCAACACCCACGATGCGGCGAGGTGCGGGGCTGATGTAGACGTACTTGATTACCGGGTCGGTCCACATGATGTGGCGATTGATGGGATCCTGACCGGGGAACATGCGCTGCGCCGCGCTCTGGCTGATGATGACCACCGGCTCGCTGCCGCGCCGGTCGTTGTCGTTGAAATCACGGCCGGCGATGAGTGGCACCCCCAGCGCCGCGAAGAATCCCGGCGACACCACCCGAAGTCCCGCCAACGGGTCTTCTTCGTGATTGCCTTTTATGTGGCCCTCCCCGCTGAACTGGAGGCCGGGACCTTGATTGCCGGCGTCGCGCCAGGGAACATTCGTACCCAAAGCGACACGATCCACCCCGGGCAATGCGCTGATGCGCTCAATCACCTGGCGATAGAAATTGATGATGTCGTCGGAAGTTTTTCCGTACGACATGACCGGCACGTTCACCGCCAGGACACGATGCATGTCGAAGCCGGTCTGGGTTTCCTGAAGCTTGATCAAGGTCTTGATGAGAACGCTGGCGCCGGCCAGCAACATGAACGAAGCGGCAATCTGGGTAACGGCAAAGATCCGTAGCCGGCGGCTGGTGCCGCTGCTGATGCGGACGCTGTTACTGCTGCTGGCCAGCCCGATTCCTCCCGATGACTCCACCGAGGGGAGGCGCGGCACAAACGCCAGCAGTACCGCCGAGATGACAGCCAGCGCCGCTCCCACCCACAGCACGCTCGTATCAACCCTCAAATCGAGGGCGCGAACGGAAAAACGCGACGCATAACGCGCCAGAACGGCCACCATCGGCTGCGCGCTGAGAACGCCCAGCACCGCTCCCGCCACCGACAGCAGCAGGCTTTCCGCCAGCAGGGTTCGCCGCAACGCCGAGGTCGTCGCCCCCAGCGCGGCGCGAATCGCCAGCTCGCCCTCGCGTCGCACCGAGCGCGCCAGAATCAGATTGGCGACATTCGAACACGCAATGATGAAGATGAGACCTGATGCCGCCAGCAGCACCCAGAGAATCGTTTTTGCGCCGGACGTGATCTGGTCGCGCAGCATCACGGCATCGATCTGGTAGTGTGCGCTCGCCGGGTAAGCCTCGGGATGCGCGCGCACCATCGCCGCATAATCCGTGCGCAGCTCGGCGCGGGCCTGGGCGAGCGTGGCGCCGGGCGCCAGCCGACCGAACAACTCGGTCATGCGGTGTACGCGCCCCGTGACCATGGTGGCCGAAAGATGATGCGGACTGGTCACCACATTGACCAGGATCTCCGTCTGCGATGGATACTGCACCGACGGCTCCAGCACGCCGACGATGGTGGCCGTACGCGGATCAAGCCGTATGGTCTTGCCAATCACAGTCGGATCGCCCTTCAGCGAATCCTTCCAGAAACGATAGGTCAGCACGCAGGCGCCGGCGGCATTGGGACCATCGTCGTGCTGATCGAGCAGCCTGCCCAGCACCGGGCGCAGTCCCATCACTTCGAAATAAGATCCGTCGACCACTCCGGCGCGCACCTCGCGCGGCTCGCCCAGCCCTACCATGGTGAAGCCGATGGTGGAGAACTGGCCAAACGAGCCGACCGACTTCACGCTCCCTTTCAAGTCCTGGACCTCGGGCACGGAAAAGGCTGCGTCTACGTCGCCGTATCCAGGCGCGTCCTGCCGGATGTAGATAAGCCGGTCCTCACCGCGGTTGACCAGTGGCCGCAGCAGAACGCCGCGCACCAGGCTGAAGATGGCGGCATTGGCGCCAATTCCCAGCGCCAACGTCACGATGACGGTGAGGGAGAGCCCCTTGTTTCGCCAAAGCGACCTTAGCGCGACCTTAAGATCCTGAAGAATCAATTCCGGTCTGACTGTCATGGTGCGTTCTCCGAAAGGCCGCTGCGTCACACTTTTGCGAACGGCCTGTCCGCTGGCAAACATTGGATCGCAATCGATCGTCCACGACTGGCGGCGGACAATTCATTGCTTCTCAACAGCTTGGATCGGCTTACCGGTGGCCTGAGTAGCCTGCATGTCCGTCGACAGGGCATCGGTGTCCGCCAGCGAACAAGTTCCACGCTTACCACTTTGTTCCTTCACCCTTCGGCCTGTCAGGCCGTCTTTAGTTCCCCGGTGTTTTTTCACTCAGCCCGCCGTCGCTCATCCTTCTGTTATCAGATAGTCGTTCGGGGGACCGAAAATCGACAGCTATTCTATTTTTTTTGCCCCGGCAGAGGAATCGACGGGTGGCTGATGCGATCCGAATGCCCGGGTGCGAGTCACAGTCGGGTGCCCCACTCATTCGCGAAGTTCGAATGAGTGGGTCCTCGAGTCATGGCCGTCGATACGTCCATCACTTTGATACCAGTTTTGTCTGATGATTGTTCGAATAGGCTCTCTTGTGGATCGATGTCCAGTTGCTCAGTGGACATGGATCGATAGTCGAAGTAGCATCGGCCAAAAGCCGGCCTCGGGTTATTGGTTACACTGACAAGGCGGCACGCAGATCGTGTCCAACGTCATTTCTGCGGAACAACGGTCAAGCTATTCTGAAGAACCTGGAGTGGAGATTTTGTACTATGGCAAAGCTCGTCTATGCGTTGAACCAGTCCTTGGATGGCTACGTTGACCATATGGCATTCAGCCCGAGCCTGCCGCTCTTTCGTCACTTCATAGAGCAAATGCACGACCAGACGGGCATTGTGTACGGTCGCGGCATGTACGAGGTAATGCGCTATTGGGACGAAGATCAGGCGGACTGGGTCGCGGAGGAACACGGCTTCGCGGCGGCGTGGCGGAGCAAGCCGAAGTGGGTTGTGTCGCGCTCGTTGAAGTCGGTTGGACCCAACGCCACACTTGTCGAAGATGACATGGAGACGGTGATACGTGGGCTGAAAGCTCAGCCAGGTGGGGAGATTGACGTTGCCGGACCTCACTTGGCAGGAAGCCTAACCAACCTTGGTCTGATTGATGAGTATCGAATTTACCTTCACCCCATCGTAGTTGGTAGCGGCACGCCATTCTTCACCGGCCCCCGGCCGCCCCTCCGCTTTGTCGCCAGCGATCGAATTACCGAGGACGTGATTCGGTTGACGTACGTTCCCGCTTAGCCGCGCAACGCGCCCGACGGACTGCGGGTGCCCCACTCATTCGCGGGTTTCGAATGTGTGGGAGATCCGATGGTTTGGAAGAAAGTCAAAATCCCCACCCAACCAAAAGAAGGTTGAGTGGGGCACCCTCGAATTGCATAGGTTCGGCGAAGATTTCGCCTTACTCCGCCGCGTCGGCGTAGGAACTGGTACGCAAAGGGCCGTTCGGCTTGTAGGTACTGATGATGACGCCCGAGCCCACAGCCTTGGTGCTGACAAGCGCGAGTTCGCGGGGCGGCGTTCCATCTGAGAAGATACGTTTGCCTTTGCCCAGCAGAACCGGGAAGACGAGCAGCAGGATTTCATCGGCAAGCTCGTGTTCGATCAGCACCGGTGTCAACTCCGAGCTGCCCCAGACGATCAGTTGTGGCCCGTCTTTCTCCTTGATGCGGTGAATGCCCTCGACAATGTTCGCTCCAAGGGCTTGGGCCGGCCCCCATGCGAGAGTGTCCGGCTTGTGGGTGGCGACATATTTCGTGGCCGCGTTCAGGCTGTCCGACATCGGACTCTTCGGAGCTTTCGGCCAGAAGCCGCTAAAGATGTCGTAGGTTCGCCGGCCAAGCAGCAGATCGAAATGCTTACCTTGAGCCTCGACGATGGCCTCTCCGCCACCATGGTCGACATGCGGCCCCGCCCATCCGCCGTAGGGATAATCGCCGTCTTCGCCCGGGCCGCCCGGGGCCTGAATGATGCCGTCCAGCGTAATGTGTTCGATGATCCTGATCGTTCTCATGGTGTCTCCTTAATGCAGTTTACGGCCCTGCCTTCACGATATAGTCGAACGGCCGGAGTCGGATTCGACAAACTGTCCTGGAAACTTTTCTCACTGCCCCGAACTCTGCCGCGACGCTTCCAGTTTGCTAAACAGCTTTGCCGGTGGCGAACGCCTTGCGCAGCGCAGTCTTCCAGCTCGCGCTGAATTGTTTTGAGGCTTTGGCGTCCGGCACGAGGAGATCGAATCCGTGGAAGGCGCCGGGCATGACTAGAAGCTCGGTTGCGATTCCGGCGTGGATGAGCCGTTGCGCGTACTCCATGTCTTCTTCGACGAACAGGTCGATAGAACCGACGCCGATCCAGGCAGGCGGCAGGCCGTCGACACTCGCTACCCGCGCTGGGACGGCGCCTGCCGGAACCTTTGAGGAGCCTGCTGGAACACCCAGCAGCGAGCTCCAGGCAAGACGATTAGCACTCGCAGTCCACAGAAAGTGGCCAATAGCGGGCGGCTCTGCGCGGGTGCTGCCTGTTCGGTCGTCCAGCTGGGGGTAGATGAGCAGCTGAAAGATGATGGGAACTTCGTTGCGGTCGCGCGCGTAAATCGCAAGGTTCGCAGCGTGGCCGCCGCCCGCGCTTTCACCGCCCACGGCAATTTTGGAGCGATCGATGCCGAGCTCCGCTGCATGGGCGTGAACCCATTTCAGCGCCGCGTAATTGTCTTCAAGCGAACCGGGATAGTGCGTCTCCGGCGCCAGCCGGTAGTCGACCGAGACGACGACGCAGTGGCCATCCGTCGCGATCTCCTGCAGCTGGGGCATCAACATGGGGCCGGTCATCATGAAGCCGCCGCCATGCATGTGAAGCAACACCGGCTTGCTCTTCTCTGATGGCGCTGGATCAACGATCCAGAGACGAACCGTGGGAGCCCCAGGCGGCCCGGGAACATGTCGCTCCACGGGCTGCGGCGCGGGATTGGCCAGTGGGGGCATGCTAGGCGTTTGTCGAAACTTGACGACCATCTCCGCTGATAGATCAAAGGCGGGGAACTGCTTGAGTGTCGGGAGAAGTTCCGGATCGACAAGGGCGTATGGGTCGGCAATTGCCGGCGATGGTTCTGCGCGCGAGGCTTGGTCGGCCTCCGCCAGCGCAGCTGCGGGCGCGAGTCCCATAGCCAGGCCAAATCTGGCAGTGC
>DATHQX010000036.1:0-4384 GCA_035482295.1 Verrucomicrobiia bacterium | reverse complement strand
GGTACGCCAGAAATTTATGTTTCCGATGTCTCTGGCGGGAATCTACATCGTATGACGACGGCCAAGGGCCCCGATGTTTCTCCGGTATGGAATCGGAAGACGAACGCGCAGATCGCATTCGTCAGCGGGCGTACGGGACTGCCCCAGATTTATACCATGGAAGCCGACGGCACGAACCAGCAGCGCATGACCGATCAGGGATATGCGGTGTCGCCGAACTGGGCACCCAACGGGCAGTTTCTTTCATTTGCCTGGGTGCGAAAATATGGTCCCGGCGAGCCGGGCGCGTCGGATCTGTACCTGATGGATATCGCGAGCAAGCAGTGGGTGCAGCTCACGCATGATGGCGGGCGCAACGACTTTCCTTCCTGGTCGCCGGATGGGCGGCACATCGTTTTTCAGTCCAGCCGATCAGGCAAGGAAGAAATCTGGACCATGCTGGCTGACGGCACGAAGGTCCAGCAACTGACTTTTACAGGACGCAACACCCAACCGAATTGGAGTTGGAAATAGTAAATACGCTTCGTCTGACTCTGGAGGTAAGCTTCTAGGGTCGCAGGGAGGAAATAAAAGTGAAGCAACAAAGCATAAAGTGGTCTCTTCTGGTGGTAGTACTCGGTGCATTACTGACGCTTGGCGCTTGCGGAAAGAAAGCAGCTCCGCCTCCGCCTCCACCCCCACCGGCACCCCCGGCCCCAACCGCTTCCATTTCAGTGAGTCCGAACTCGATTCAACCCGGACAGTCGGCGACGCTGACCTGGCAAACCAGCAATGCGACCGACGTCTCGATTGACGGGATTGGAGCTGTCCAGCCGAACGGTTCGCAGAGCGTGTCTCCGACGGATTCGACGACTTATCACTTGACGGCCAAAGGAACGGGGGGATCGCAGGAAGCAACCGCGCGACTCACGGTGACGCAACCGCCGCCTCCTCCGCCGGCAGCCGCTCCGACGGTCACGGACGAAGACTTGTTCAGCCAGAACATTAAAGACGTCTACTTCGACTACGACAAGTCCGACATTCGCGACGATCAGCACTCCTCGATCCAGGCCGACCTGGCGTTCCTCGTTCAGCATGCCAATATCAACTTCACGATTGAAGGCCACTGCGACGAACGCGGCTCGACCGACTACAACCTGGCCTTGGGCGACAAACGTGCCAGTGCGGTGAAAGACGCGCTGACTTCGGCCGGCATCAATGCGAGCCGGATCAAGACCATCAGCTACGGTAAGGAAAAACCCTTCTGCACAGAAAGCAACGAAGCTTGCTGGCAGCAGAACCGCCGTGGCCATCTCGTCTATCAGAAGTAGTAGCTAAGCTTAAGCGGGGGATGCTGACGGCGTCCCCCGTTTCAGCTTGCGTGGCCGAACGCAGTGGTGTGCGTTAAGGATTTCCGCGTTAGCGTCGATGTCATCCTTGCGGAGCGCGCCAAGCGCTCCGCAGGGACCTTACGAAGCCAAGACATCGGTTGCACGGTTGCACGGATGCGAGGAGCGCCTGACTGCATGCAGCGCAGGTATTCCCCTCCGCGGCATACTGGCATCAGGCTATCGTAAGGTTCCTCGCCCGGTTTTCGCCGCCCTCAGAATGACATCGGGCCAACTAATTCTGGAATCGAACTGCCGCTCGAAAATGGTTGCCTCCCCATTGCGTATTCCGGTTCCGGGGCAGCCCTTTCTGTGTGGAATCCTCTCAGCCTGTGGGACAATCAAAGCATCTAAATATTTCGGCAGGTTCAGGGAAATCCTCTATGAAACCACATCGAATTTCCGTGTTTCTTTTGTTGTTGTTGGTGCTCTCGCTGGGTCTCGGTCCCGTGTCGGGCGCGAATAAAGACATGGTCCAGTTGCAGACGCAAGTGCAGCAACTGCAAGAGCAGATGACGGCTATGCAGCGGGGCTTCGACGAGCGCATGGGCGTGATGAAGAACCTGGTGGAGACCAACACTGACGCGGTCAATAAAGCAGTAGTGGCTGTCAACGGGCTGCAGACTGCGCTGACCAAACAGCAGGGAGACGCGGGGTCGAAGACCGACCAGCTTTCGGGACAGATTCAATCGCTCAACGACACTCTGGACGAGCTGAAGGTGCGTCTGGCCAAGGTCAGCAAGCAACTGGAAGACATGCAGGCGGCGCAGCAGAGTCAGGCGGCAACGCAGGCCACGCAGCAAGCGCAGCAGCAGGCGATGGCCTCGGCGCCCCCTCCGGACGTGCTCTATAACAACGGCGTGCGCGATTACAACGGCGGCAACAACGACCTGGCTACGCAGGAATTTTCCGACTACATCAAGTTCTATCCCAACACTGACCTGGCCGGAAACGCCTATTTTTATCTCGGCGAAATTCAGTTCCGCCAAGCAAAATACCAGGCGGCGGCACAGAGCTACGATCAAGTGTTGCAGAATTTTCCCAGCGGCAACAAGGCCGCGTCCGCGCAGTTGAAGAAAGGGTTCGCTCTAATCGAACTCGGGAAGCAGGACGATGGCGTCAGCGAGCTACGGCGTGTGATCCAGCGCTATCCGCACGCTCCAGAAGCGCTGCAGGCGCGCGACCGGTTGCGCAAGCTGGGCGTTGCCACCACGGGAAAATAATTCTGGAGTAGATGCTGGCCGGGAAACTACTACAGCGTTATCGCTCTTCTATTTTGCAGGTTCGGGCGCTAAACTGGGCGGGCTGAAAACTGTTGCGCGAGGTCTCATCATGCCACATGAAGTCGATCAGGACACTGCGAAGGGCGCCACCGAAGCTGAGGACCACAAGGTGCCGGGGAATATCGGATTGCAGGAACAGCTTGGGCATCGCGATCAGGATCCGATGCTGAAAGACGCAGACTCGGATTTTCCCGAGCCCGGGCAGAATCCCGAACATAGCGGCGAGCCACGACGGAAGACTGCGTAGACGAGGCTTGTCTAACAGACCGACAAAAGCAGGTTCCTCCCCGGGCTTTTCGCCCGGTTCGGAATGACAACATTATTATTATTCGTAGTGCGACGGTCCGGCTGACTCGAAACTAGCGCAGATCTTCCATGCACGCGTCGAGCACTGCTTTCGGCGGACGCGTCATCGAATCGGGCAGCGTGGCCAAGGGCTGATCGACAACGTTGAGCATGTCGATGAAGCTGGGGGCTTCCGGATTCACGTAGAAGACGCCGGTCAGCACCTCGCCCTTGTCGTGGGCTTCGGTGAGGCGGGTGATGGCGCGAATCTTGTTGGTGGGGTCGTAATCTTCTTCCAGCTTGCGCAGGTGCAGACGCGAGCCGTCATGCATGGTCACTTCGACGGTTGTGCCGGGATCGTATTCGACGTCGATGTCCTCGAAGTGGGGAACGAAGCTAACGTCCTGCAAAGTTTCTTCGTGCTCCTTCACATATTTATAAGACTTGGTCGAGCCTTCGTGATCGTTGAAGGTGACGCAGGGTGAAACTACGTCGAGCATGACCGTACCTTTGTGCGCGATGGCAGCCTTGAGCATGGCACTGAGCTGTTTCTTGTCGCCGGAGAACGAGCGGCCGACCAGGGTCGCGCCGAGTTGAATGGCGAGCGCGCAGGTGTCGATGGGCGGGAGGTCGTTCAGAACTCCGGATTTTAATTTCGATCCCAGGTCAGCCGTGGCCGAGAACTGGCCCTTAGTGAGGCCGTAGACGCCGTTGTCTTCGATGATGTAAATGATCGGCAGATTGCGGCGCATTAGGTGGATGAACTGGCCGACGCCGATCGAAGCCGTGTCGCCGTCGCCGCTGACGCCGATGCAAATCAGCTTGTGATTTGCCAGGATGGCTCCGGTGGCGACGGACGGCATGCGGCCGTGCACGGCGTTGAAGCTGTGCGAGCGGCTCATGAAGTACGCGGGAGTCTTCGAGGAGCAGCCGATGCCGCTCGGCTTGATCAGCAGTTCGGGCTGCACGCCCATCTCGTACATCGACTCGATGATGCGTTCGGAGATGGCGTTGTGGCCGCAACCGGCGCACAGCGTGGTCTTGCCGCCTTTGTAGTCCATGACGGTTAGGCCGATGCGGTTGGTTTTCGGGCCTGGTGCGGCGGTTCCGGGTTCGACGGTCGTGGTGCCCATTGCTTGCTCCTTAGGGGCTAAAGCCCCTTTTTCTTTGTTGCCTTTACGCGGCCCTAAAGGGCCGCTCTTCCACGGTGCGGCTAACGCCGCAATCGGACTCGATTGTTTGTGGCACGGATAAACTCGTGCCCTTCCCGATTCATTTGCCTTCCATGCTGGTCAGTTCGTCGGTAATCGAGCGCGCGTCGAGCGGCAGGCCGGTGATGTGGGCGATGCTGCGCAGGCGCGTGGTCAGTTCGGGCTTGAGATCGAGTTTGAGCAGGGTGAGCATTTGCGCGTCGCGGTTTTGCTCGACCACATAAATGCGCTCGTGCTG
>DATHQX010000035.1:0-3110 GCA_035482295.1 Verrucomicrobiia bacterium | reverse complement strand
CGCTATGACGGGCTGGAAGATCTCGCCTTCGATTCGCCAGGTAGTTTGGCGCTACGGGCTCGCGGTCGTTTCCGTTGGAGCAGCGCTCGTGGTGACGCTGTCCTTTGGGAGGGGCTTCGATATTCGCGGCGCACTCTTCCTTACTGCCGTTGCGCTCACGGCTTGGTTTGGAGGGATGGTCCCGGGTCTCGCCGCCTTAGTACTTTCGGTAGTGAGCCTCGGTTATTTCTTCCAGCCGCTGGTTCCTTATGTCGAGATCGCGGGAATTCGTGTGCCCTATCGGCTCCTTTCCCTGACGTTCTTTGCAGTGTTGGCGCTAATCGTTTGCTGGCTCAGTGCCTCGCGACGCAGGGCGGAGGAAGCGCTGCGGGAGAGTGAGCAACGCTGGCGAAACCTTACCGAGGCGCTGCCGCAGTTAGTCTGGGGCGCTGGTCCGGATGGTGGGTGCGACTACTTCAGCACGCAGTGGACAACCTATACCGGTATTCCGGAGAGCGAATTGCTCGGCTGGGCATGGATGGAGGCGCTGCATCCGGATGATCGCGAGCCTACTCGGCAATTTTGGACGGAGTCGGTGGCCGGGCGTCAATCCTATGACGTGGAATATCGGATTCGCCGGAGCGACGGCACGTACGGCTGGTTTAAGACGCGAGGAACACCCATCCGGGACAGCGACGACAGGATCGTGAAATGGTTCGGTACGTGCACTGACATTACCGACCGGAAGCGGGCCGAGCAGGCACTGAAGGACCACGAACTGGAGCTAAACCAGGCCCGTGACCTGCTGGAGATCAAAGTCGTGGAACGGACCAAAGAATTGCGTCGCAGCGAAGGCTACTTAGCGGAAGCGCAAAGGCTCACGCATACGGGGAGTTGGGCCTGGCGAGTACCGGGAAGAGACGCCGTGCATCTCTCCGAGGAATGGTATCGCATTTATGGCTTTGATCCAAAAGAGGGCTTGTCAGCATGGGACAAACGGCTGCAGCGAATGCATCCCGAGGATCGAACTAAATGGCAAGTAACCATCGAGCGAGCCATCCGTGAAAAGTCGGACTACGAAGGGGAACACCGAATTCTTCTTCCCGACGGCACTGTCAAATACACCCATACGTTCGGCCATCCTGTTTTGAACTCATCCGGCGATGTCGTGCAATTCGTGGGCACCATCATCGACGTAACCGAACGCAAACAAGCGGAGAAAGAGCGGGAAAGACTGCGTCAGGCACAGGCCGATCTGGCCCATATTAACCGCGCCACGACGATGGGGGAATTGACCGCATCGCTGGCGCACGAGCTAAACCAGCCGATCGCGGCCGCGGTGACTGACGCCAGAACTTGCCTGCGCTGGTTGGGCCGAGAACAGCCGGATATAGCTGAAGCCCGCGAATCCGCCGCGCGGATGGTCAAAGCCGTAACCCGCGCTTCCGACATCATTAGCCGGCTTCGACAGCTGTTCAAGAAGGGCGCGCCGCAAACCAGTGTGGTGGATGTCACCGCAGTCATCCAGGAGATGGTTGTCTTGCTGGGTAGCGAAGCGGCGAAGTATTCCGTTTCGATACAGACTGAATTGTCCGCTGACTCACCGCGGGTCATGGCGGACCGGGTGCAGTTGCAGCAAGTTCTGATGAATCTCATGCTCAACGGCATCGAAGCGATGCATGACACCAAGAGCGCGGGCCAACTTACGATCAGATCTCTGAGTGGCGAAGGCGGTCAGTTGCTGATTTCGGTCAGCGATACCGGCGTCGGACTTCCTCCGGAGCAAGCAGACCAGATTTTTACCGCGTTCTTCAGTACGAAAACCCAGGGTACCGGCATGGGCCTCTCCATCAGCCGGTCGATCGTCGAGTCCCACGGCGGCCGCTTGTGGGCCACGTCTAACCCCGGGGGTGGTACCACTTTCAGTTTTACGCTACCCGCCGCAGAGGCGAAGGAATGACCTCGGCTGACGTCCCTACGGTGATCATCGTCGACGATGATGACCTCGTGCGCGCGTCGATCCAGGGCATGCTGAAGTCGGTTGGCCTTTCATCGAAGGCCTTCGCGAACGCGCAGGAGTTTTTGTGCGGCCAGCACGCAGAAGGTCCAAGTTGCCTGATTCTAGACGTCCAGCTTCCTGGATTGTCCGGCCTCGATTTTCAGCAGGCGTTGTTGGATTCAGGATTCCAGATTCCGATCATTTTTGTCACCGGACATGGAGACATTCCGATGTCGGTGAAGGCGATGAAATCTGGCGCCGTGGAGTTTCTGACCAAGCCGTTTCGGGATGAAGATCTGTTGGAGGCAATCCAGCAAGCTCTCGATCGCGATCGCGCCAGACGTCGACAACAGGGGCTGACAGAGGAGTTGCGGAACCGGTATCAGACCCTGACGACCCGCGAGCGCGAAGTTATGAAGTTCGTCGTCTCCGGCCGGCTCAACAAGCAAATCGCGGCGGAACTGGGTACGCGTGAAATCACCATTAAAGTGCACCGCGGCCGGGTTATGCAGAAGATGCGCGCTGACTCTCTCGCGGACCTGGTAAGAATGGGAGAAAAGCTTAATCTTCCGGAGCGCGATTAGCGACCACCTCAACTCACACCCAGGAAAGTCTCCCGTTAGCAGCGTATGGCCCTCGAAAGCGGCTTGGGAACAGCCGTTATACCAAGGCATAATTGCGCGGGATTCGCGATCGCGTTAACTTTTTACCATGGCAACTGGGGAAAATAAAAAATTGGTTGTCATCGTCGATGACGATGAATCGATGCGCAACGCGCTTCGGGGTCTGATGAAAGAAGTCGGCCTTCCGGCACAGGCTTTCGCTTCTGCCGAAGAGTTTCTGGCGATCGGCCTCGCCCGGCAAGCGGGATGCGTGATTGCGGATATTCGCATGCCAGGTATGTCGGGCTTGGAACTGCAAGCCAGACTGAAGGCCGAGGACTGCAACATTCCTATTATCTTTATCACCGGGCACGGTGATGAAAAGATGAGGCTGCAGGCCTTGCGAGCCGGCGCGGTGGAGTTCCTGTCGAAGCCATTCGACGATGAAATCCTGCTTGATAGTGTTCGCGCGGCCATGAGCAATTAAGCGCTGGGAACGCAGCTCAACAACCTGCCAGGAGGCTCTGTGG
>DATHQX010000034.1:0-2413 GCA_035482295.1 Verrucomicrobiia bacterium | reverse complement strand
TGCACCAACCAGGCGCTGGTTGCGCTGATGGTCAACATCTTCATGACGGTGTACGGCAAGGTGGGATTGAGGGAGTTGGCCAAGCAGAACCTTTCCAAGGCGGCGTATGCCGCGGGGCAATTCGCTAAGCAAGGCAAGGTGCTGTTCGCCGGCGCGCCCCGGTTCAACGAGTTTGTCGTGCAGACCAAGGAAGATCCGTATGCCATGAACGCGCGACTGCTGGGTCATAAAGTGGTTGGGGGCTTGCCGTTGAAAAAGTTCTATCCCGAGCTCGGAAATGCAGCGTTGTGGTGCTGCACCGAGCTGACTACGCGGAACTCGATCGACACGGCGGTGGGGCTGGTGGGTGACAGGGAAGGGTTAGCGCCATCGACGAAGGAAGAAGCTGGGGTTGAGGAGGTGGCGCGATGAAGGACAGGATTCGCAAGGCCACCCGCCACGTCAATCAGAACGAAGGCCTGATCTTCGAGAAGTCGTCTCCAGGCAAAGCTGCGTGGAAGCTACCGCCGCTCGACGTTCCGGAAGTTGATCCCTCAAAGCTCTTGGGTTCATCGGCAAGAAAAGATCTCGGGAATATGCCTGAAGTGAGCGAGATCGAAATCATCCGTCACTTCACTCGGCTTTCGACGTGGAATTACGCGATCGATCTCGGGATGTATCCGCTGGGCTCGTGCACGATGAAGTACAACCCGCGCGTGAACGAAGCCGTGGCCCGGGTAGAGGGAATCGCGAACGGGCATCCCTACCAGCCTGAGAAGATTTCGCAAGGTGCTCTTCAAATTCTCAAGACGCTGAGCGAATGCCTAATCGAGATCACGGGCATGAACGCGATCACGCTGCAGCCGGCGGCAGGCGCCCATGGCGAAATGACGGGGCTCCTCATGGTGCGCGCCTACCACCAGTCGCAGGGCAATGCGCGCAAGAAGATTCTGATTCCTGACTCGGCGCACGGCACGAATCCTGCGACCGCTGCGATGGTGAACTATGGCGTCGAAAACCTGAAATCGGATTCGCGCGGCATGGTCGATATCGGCGCGCTGGAAGCGCAGATGAGCGAAGATGTCGCGGCGCTTATGCTCACCAACCCCAATACTCTGGGAGTTTTCGAACAGGATATTCACAAGATTGCCGACATTCTGCACGCCAAGGGCGGCCTGCTTTATATGGATGGCGCGAACATGAACGCTTTGGTGGGCAAAGTGCGGCCGGGCGATTTCGGCGTGGACGTGATGCACCTGAACCTGCACAAAACGTTTTCTACGCCGCACGGCGGCGGTGGTCCAGGATCAGGGCCGGTGGCGATCAAGAAAATCCTGGAGCCGTTTCTGCCCACGCCGGTCGTGGTCGCGAAGGCCGACGGTACTCTGGGTTTCGATTACAACCGTCCGCAGTCAGTGGGGCGAGTGCGAGCGTTCTACGGTAACTTTGGGATGTTTGTCCGCGCGCTGGCTTACATCCAGGCCAATGGGCCGGACGGTCTGCGGCAGACCACGGAAGACGCAGTGCTGAACGCCAACTACATTCGCAAAGGGCTCGAAGGCGCCTACGATCTGCCGTATTCCACGCCGACCATGCACGAAGTCGTGTTCAGCGACAGACTGCAAGCCAAGAAAGGCGTTCGCACCATGGATATCGCCAAACGCCTGATCGACTATGGCTTCCATCCTTACACGACGGCGTTTCCCCTCATCATTCCGGGCGCGCTGATGATCGAGCCCACCGAGAGCGAATCGAAGGAAGAGATGGATTTGTTCATCGATGCTATGAAATCGATTGCGGAAGAAGTGGAAGAAGATCCACAGACGGTGCTGGACGCCCCCCACTCGACACGGGTTTCACGGCTCGATGAGACGGCCGCTGCCAGGAAGCCGGTTCTACGATGGAAGCCGGCGTAATTTGTAGCGCCGGCGTCTCGCCGGCTGTGGCAGCGAGACGCCCGACAGCCGCCGGGACAGCGGCACTACGAAATCTCCGCACGTCACTTCGCCGAGATGTTTACCGAAGCACGCGTCGTTTCCCAATCTATGCGCAACGTGCAGCCGCTCGCCGATTTGTCGTAGGCGATGGTGAAGTTCTCGACGGGCGCAGGCAGTTTGGAGACGCTCATGTCCGCACGGACCAGTTCGTCGCTCTGATACTTGTAAGGAATGCCCCACTCGCCAGTCTTCTTGTTAACGATCAGCGTCCACTTGTCAGCTCCCGGAACCGTGAAAATGGTGTAGCTGCCCGCGGGCACGGCTTTGCCGCCGACCATTACATCGGCGCTGGCGACGAAAGTTGTCGCCTCATTAGCGCCGGTGCGCCACACTTCGCCGAAGGGTACGAGATCGCCGTAGATTTTGCGGCCTTTCATGCGCGGACTGGAGTAGTCGGTCTTGACGGTCTTGCCTCCACCGAGATCGCAGGTGGCTGA
>DATHQX010000033.1:0-3553 GCA_035482295.1 Verrucomicrobiia bacterium | reverse complement strand
CATCCAGCATCCCGCTGCACCGCGAAGGAGCGTTCAGCACGCGCTCGATCTTCAGCGACGCATCCGAGCACACCGCGCCGCTATAGTCCACCGCGCCCAGCCCATCCAGATTGTCGATCGTCACCTTCACTGCATCACCTCGTCCGCCGTCTGCAACGGAGACAACCCCCGCATCTGCCGTACCTCATCCACCGTCAACACACCCGCACTCAGCAACGCAGTCTGGATCTGAACCTCCTCCATCTCGTCCCTACTCTCCAGGTCGTTGAAGCAGAACTCGAACTCGCGCCAGCCCAGCTTCTTCGCAAACAGATCGCGCGTAATATGCTCCGCTACCAGCTTCGCCACCGGAACCACCGCAGTTTGGAACGCCTCATCCGCCATCTCGCCCGCGGTCGATTTGTTCACATCACTTTGCAGTCCTAGCATCATCGGCGGCAGCTCAAACGCATTCGCAATCATCCGAATCAGCGCCTCCTGCCACTGCAACCGAAGATCAGCGTCAGTCCCACCTGCAAACCGCAGCACCTCGGGCTTCTGCTCACAGCTCAACAAAGGAACACGGCCCGTACCTTCAACCTCGTCCTGCCACCACCGAATCAACCGGTCGTGCTGCTCAGGAGTAGCCTCGTTCAGCCAAAGCGCATACTGCACCACAGAGTTCGAAGCCAGCCGCCCTGCATAACGGTTTGCACTCAGGAACTGGTTCACTGTCTCAAACGCAACCTCCAGCCGCCCCAACCCAAACGGAGTATGAGTCCTCGGATTCAACCGCACATACATCAGTTCGTCATCAAGCAACGAAACCAACCCATCCTTGCCCAGCTGCCCGGTAGCCTGCGCATAACGAGGCTTCTCCGGATCACCATCCCACTTGCTGTTGATCTGGATCGTCGCCCCATCAACAGCCCACAGATGAAACGGCCGCAGCGGATCTCCCGTAGCCTCCATCTCCACCGCACCGAACCCACCAACGAGCAGGTCCTCAATCACCTGCTCCCAAAGCACACGAAAGCTGTCCGAAACATTCGGCTCCTCCAGGCAACGCCGCAGCACTGCCATCCGAGCCGCCGCATTCTCCACTGTCGCCTCCGAGTACCCCCGCCGCACGCGCACCTGCCAATCCATGCTGGCGATCTTGTCCTTCACCACATTGATCGCCCGCCGCACGACCGGCGTCTCCGCAAACTTTCGCAGATTCGCCGGAGTAGGCTTTGGCAAAGCACTCTGCCCACCGCGCCCGGCTTGATAAGGAGACAGAATCGAAGGCAGCATGGCCGTCTTCCTCTCTCCCACCGTCGCATCTCCAGCCGCCGCAGCATCCACTCCCGCCAACCGCTCCCAAACATTCTTCATCGTCGTCCGAACGCCCATGCCGTCACCTCTCTCCAATTCACATCCACCACAAAAGAAAAGGCACAGCTCAAAGAGCCATGCCTCACCACTAAATCTCGATCGTTCCTCTAACCGCTTGTCATTCTGACCCTGAGCGAAGCCGAAGGGGAAGAACCCCCGCATTTCGCTTTTGCTGTTGCTTGTTTTGAAATCTGTCTTAACTCGCCAAACTCAAATCCTCAACTCCATCCGAGCCGTAGCCGCCACCCGAGCCAGATCACTCACAGTCACCACCCGAATCGCCTGCCGCTCCATGGCCTCCACCCCAAACCGATACCGCTCCATCGCCTCATCTTCCAACTCCGACACAGTCCGCAGAGGCTCCACCACTGCCGTCAACTCCAGCGCCGCTCCCTCCACACGCTGCACGCCCTCCATCAACTGCGGAGCCGAGTAAGCCAACCCCTTGGCCCCCTCCACATCGCCCTCCAGCGACACCGCCTGAAACATCCGAATCACCCCGTTCGGCCTGTACCCGCAATCGATCTTCATAGGATCCCCCGCCTGCGTATACAGCGAAGCCGCAATCCTCTTCCGCATCAGCCCCCACACCCCCGCGCGCTCGAACTCCGTCCGCATCGTTCCGGCAATCGCCGCCCGCCCCGTCCGCTTCCGCTCTTGCTTCACCTTCAGGGGCTCCACATACATCCGCATCAGCTGCTCTAGCTCCGCGGGCATACTCTCAGCTAGCGAAGCCCGAACCTCCGTTATCTGCACCGAGTTCGAAAGCGTATCCTCGAGTACCTCCATCACCGGCTTCGTATCCGTCGCGCCCAACCGCAGCCGCGCCGCAATCTCCGACTCCAATCCCTCCAGCAGCCCAATATCCGCATCCGCATCCAGACACTTCACCCGGCTCCAGTCCCGCGTAAAGCGCACCACCGCGCTATCGTCGCGCCCCGCCTCTCGCAACAGCACGCCGATATTCGCAAACTCGCCCTTCACCACATCCGGCACATACCGGATCAGGAAGAACTCGCACTGAACCCGCTCTCGCATCAATCTTCCGCTCTTACCCCAACCAGCAATTCAAACTCCATCCAACCGCACTACCTACATTACAAACTTTCCCGCAGTATCCTATTCCGCAAACTGCCTCGGCACAACCACACTCACCGTCTTTTCCCACATCGGGAAAGGCTCCCGATTCGAATCCCGAAACCACCCAATCAACTCCCTCACCCGCGACCGCCTCATCAGCATCTGCTCCATCAATCGCTCGATCACCACAGTATCCCCGCCATACCACTCCGGCGGAACCACCTCAGCAATTCCCCAAAGCGTATCGGCCCGCATCTCCTCCACCCGGCTCAGCCAAGGCTCAAAGCTCTCCCATCCAGTCACCCCCGCATAAACCCGGTTGCGCTGATAGACCCCCCGCAGCGGCGAATCCGGAAACGTCCAATCCCCGGCATTGAAACAAAAGCCCTGATCAATAAACGTAGCCCGATACTTCCGTTCCCTCGGCTTCCTCTCAAACACGGCCTGCCGCCCATTGCAGTTTCCGGCCCACTTATCGATACACAACATCCCTGCAAACTCCGCCAGGTTCCGGACCTCCTCCAACTGCTGCTCTGGCAGATAATCCACAACCTGTCCAGGCATCAACCCACCCACAAACTGCGACCCGAACTGCAACCCGGCAACATACCGCTCTCTCCGCCCTCGAGGCAGCTCAACAAACATATCCAGCGTGTTCGATACCAGCCACTCCGTCACCTCCACCACATCGCTAACAGGAACAGTCAACCCCACTGCCGCTGCTAGCCTGGTGGCAATCAATTCATTCGCCAGCACCCGCACGTCCTGGGGATTATTCTGAAACTTATCCACCCAAAGCTTGCCATCCGCTCCCAGCATCAGCTGACTCTGAGCCCCACCCCGCATCCTCCGAATCGCCTGCACCGCCAGAACCGCCAAGCCCGAAACCTCGCAGCAACAGAATACCGCGCCGACCAAAGGGAGGCCCAAAGCACTCAATCCCAGCAGGAAAAGGTATACACGCCACGAAGTGGCCGCCCCACGCGTAGTGGGCCCGTCCGGCAGGACAAAAGTAACACCCAGCAAATCCCACACACACAGCCTATTAAGCCATCATCTCCGCCAGCTTCAAAACCGTCCGCCAGTTCCTCACCGTACTCACGGTCTTCAGCCTCGA
>DATHQX010000032.1:0-24900 GCA_035482295.1 Verrucomicrobiia bacterium | reverse complement strand
TTGCCGCCACTGGTGACGACTGTTGCGTTCGGAATGGGAGCTTTGCCGGTAACGTCAATCACGGTGGCGCCGACGAAGGCGAACGTCCCGGTACGGCGGCCGGCCGCCGAGGTGCTCAGTTCGGTTAGCAATGCCATCTCGTCATGCGCGGCGCTCGCGACAAACGACGACAGGGCAGACTCGTACTCGTCACGCACAGCTTCAAAGTGATCGAATTCGGCGTCGGTCGAGACCAACGCGGCCAGATTATTGCTGCCGTCCATCCACAGCACTTCCATGCCCCAGATCAGTCCCTGCACGGTGTAGCGTTCGACCTTCACCGGCTTGCCCCCGACTTCGACGGTTTCAGAGCCGCGGTCCTGGATGCGAACCGCGCCGATGGGCAGCGTCATCATCTGCGCCGGCTGACCGTGGGAGCGCCAGTAACGCATCATCTCCATTTGGATGGCGACGGGCGCATAGCCGGAGATGGTGAAGAAGGTCTGCGGCACCGCCACTGTGCGCGTGTCTTTCCCTTGGCGGACGGTCGCAGTCGCACCGTTGATCGTGACCTCCGTATCAGTCTTGGACATGCGCGAGGTGTTCCCGCTGATGACGAAGCTTTGCGGCACGTAGCTGTCGGAGGTCCGCAGCGTCGCCGTCAGCGGCACGGGCGATCCGCGATCGGTGAACTTGAAGTCGGTCTTGAGGTTCAGCGAACCGCCGTCAGGCGTGATGGTGTAGTTTTCCTCGCCGATGGCCTGCTCGAATTTGTGCAGGCGGAACTTGCCCGACTCAGGGCTGGCTTGGGCGATCAGGATGGCAGGACAAAGAACGAGCAGCAGCAGACAGGCACGGCGAAGAGAATTCACGCGGACGAGCTCCTATGATGGACGAACGATTACAACACAGTTAAACGAAAACCGGGAGCATGGAGTTCCCGGAAATATCGGCACCATGGTTGTAGCGGCACCGATGCACTAATTCCTTGACGCGCCTACAGGCAAATCGGTCAGAATACAGGTCAAGCGCCCCAAGAGGATCCCATGCGCCGTGAACGTCTGCCGGAAGTCCTGCTGCTGATGGCGCTGCTCAGCCTACCCGCGCTCGCCACCGAGCGTATTCTCGATTTTCAATCCGACATTCAAGTTCAGGCCGACTCCTCGCTGGTCGTGCACGAGACGATTCGCGTGCTGAGCGAAGGCCGCTCCATCCGGCACGGCATCTTCCGCGAGTTCCCCACGACTTATATGGACAAAGCCGGCAATCGGTACATCGTGGGCTTCGACCTCGTAGACGTCCGACGGGATGGACAGACCGAAACGTACATGCAGCAGCCCATGAGCAACGGTGTGCGCATCAGGATTGGCAACTCCTCGACCGAGCTGGCCCCGGGCGAGTACACCTATGAGCTGACCTACCGAGCGAAGCGCGAGCTGGGTTACTTCGCCGGATTCGACGAGCTCTACTGGAACGTCACCGGGATTGGCTGGCTCTTCCCGATCGACAAAGCTTCGGCCACCGTCACATTGCCCAAGCCAGTGCCAGCCGATCAACTCCGACTGGCCGGCTACACCGGCTACCAGGCCTCGCATGATCAAAACCTCAGCATCACCCGAATCAACGAGACGCAGATCCTCTTCGTGACCACGGTTCCGTTGGTGCGCGGGCAAGGCCTGACCATCGCAGTCGGCTTCCCGAAGGGAATCGTCGCTGAGCCAACGGCAGCACAGCGCGCGGCGTACTTCGTTGCAGACAACGCAACCGCCGGCACCGTCTTCATCGGATTGTTCGTGGTGCTGGTCTACTACGCCTTTGCGTGGTTGCTGGTTGGGCGAGACCCGCGTCGCGGCGTGATTGTGGTGCGTTACGAACCGCCTCCACAGCTTTCTCCCGCGGCCATGAGCTTTCTGCGTCACATGGGATACAACCAGCGCGTCTTCGTCAGCGCGGCCGTCGATCTGGCGGTGAAGGGCTACCTGAAGATCGAACAGGAAGGCAGCGTCTACAGCCTGACAAGATTGAAGCAAGCCGACAGCAGTCTTCCAGCCGAGGAAGTGAATCTGCTTCGCATTCTCTTCAACAGCTCGCCTGAAATTGATCTCACACAGCTGGAGAGTCCGACCATCGGTGCCGCAACCCGGACGCTGACCAACGATCTGAACCTGGAAGAAAACCAGAAGTTGTTTCAGAAGAACTGGGGTTGGGTTTCCATAGGCGCGCTGCTGAGCGTGCTGACGCTGATTGCGATGGTGTTCACCCTTGCGGGTCCCAATCGCGCTGTGGCAGGTTTTCTCTCGGTCTGGCTAACCGGCTGGTCGGCGGCAGTGATAGCGCTCATCGGCGCCGCCGTCAAAGCGTGGAAGAAATTCGGTGCGGCAACGATAATGGCGACCATTTTCGCTCTTGTCTTCGCAAGCTTCGAAGCTCTCGCACTCTTCTTCTTCTCGAAGACGGTGGGGACGCCGGCGGCCGCAGGGCTCGCTCTTCTATTGATCACCAACGCCGCATTTGTTCATCTGCTTAGAACACTCACTCCGGCCGGGCGCGAGTTGATGGACCAGATTGAGGGCTTCAAACAATTCCTCACTATGGTCGACAGCGACCGTTTGCAACGCGTCGATGCGCCTGCCAGGACTCCCGCATTGTTCGAGAAGTGTCTGCCATACGCGCTGGCACTAGGTGTGGAGCAGGTTTGGGCGAAGCAATTCGAGAGTGTATTGGCGCAAGCAGCAACAGCAACTGGTGGCAGCGTTGGCTACGCGCCGATATGGTTCAGTGGCGATAGCCTTACCGGCTTCAGTACCGGAGAGTTTGCTTCCAGCTTCTCCAGCGGATTCTCGTCGGCTGTATCTTCTGCCTCCTCGTCGCCGGGTTCGAGTTCAGGCTCCGGCGGCGGCGGTTCTTCCGGAGGTGGCGGCGGAGGAGGCGGTGGGGGTGGCTGGTAGGCCGCCTACAAACGGCTTTTCTTCCGATAACTGTTCTGGTATACAGGGCGAGGCGAGCTATCATTCAGGGCTAATTCAAGATACCCAAAACCTGCCTTACTGTTTCTGCGCAGCAGACACAAAGGTCTGTGGACACTCGCCTGCAGTAATCACAAAAATTCTGGAGGAAGACGAATGTCTTTGCGCATCAACGACGAAGCGCCGAACTTCTCTGCGGAAACCTCGCAAGGCTCCATCAACTTTCACGAATGGATGGGCGATGGCTGGGCTGTTCTGTTTTCTCACCCCAAAGATTTCACGCCCGTCTGCACCACAGAACTAGGCTACATGGCGGGCTTGGAACCGGAATTCCACAAGCGTAATTGCAAGATCATCGGCTTGAGCGTGGATCCGGCCAGCAGTCACAGCAAGTGGGCAGCCGACATTGAAGAAACGCAAGGGCACAAGGTGAACTATCCGATGATCGGCGATCCGGAACTGAAGGTTGCGAAGCTATATGACATGTTGCCCGGCGATGCTGGCGACTCCTGTGAAGGCCGCACGGCAGCGAACAATGCGACTGTACGCACGGTCTTCGTAGTAGGTCCCGATAAAAAGATCAAGCTCACGCTAAGCTATCCCATGAGTACCGGCCGCAACTTCGACGAAGTCCTGCGCGTCCTTGACTCTATCCAGTTGACAGCCAAACATGCGGTTGCGACGCCAGTGAACTGGAAGCCGGGTGACGATGTAATTATCCCGACGTCAGTAAGCGATGACGAGGCCAAGCAGAAATATCCGGATGGTTTCCGAACCTTGAAGCCTTATCTGCGAATGGTAGCTCAACCGAAGTAGCCGCGTTCCTGTGTAAGGATGATCGTGCTAGTTTCCGGCGCTCGTACGGTCTTCGACTGCTATGAGCGCTTCATCCGTACTGGAACATATTCTGAAATCTACCGTTCATTAGGACAATCGGCGCCCAAGTCGTGAAAAGAACTGTTTCTGATTACGCATTGCCTTTGAGACTTGTCGCTTCAGAGCATAAAATCGAGTTCGATTCGGAGACATTTCTTGAACCGTAAACCTTTGGCGCGAGTTCTGATCGCGGACGACCACAGGCTTGTGGCCGAAACCTGCAAGGGAACGCTGGAACCTGAATTCGACGTGGTTGGGGTCGTGACCGACGGACGGGCTCTTCTTGAGGCGGCCTTGTCTCTGAAGCCCGACATCGTCTTACTCGATATCGGCATGCCTCATCTGAATGGCCTGGATGCCGGCGAGCAGATCAAGCGCAAGCTGCCGTCCGTCAAACTGGTTTTCCTCACCATGAATCTGGGCGCTGATGTCGCTGCCGACGCGTTCCGGCGTGGCGCCGCGGCTTACGTTCTGAAGCAATCGGCAGCCGAAGAACTCGTCACTGCCCTACGCAAAGTTCTGCGCGGTGAGTCTTATCTGTCGCCGCTCATCACTCGTGAGACCGTGACTCACCTGCTGCGGCAATCCAGTACCGAGCGTGAGGAAAAACAGATTACCGCGCGACAGAGCGAGATCCTGCAACTGCTGGCCGAAGGCAAATCGATGAAGGAAGCGGCCAGCATTCTGGACCTGAAAACCGGAACCATTGCGTTTCACAAGTACCGGATGATGCAAACTCTGGGCTTCAAAACCAATGCCGAGCTGCTGGAGTATGCGATCAAGCTCCAGATGAAAAGATCGTCGTAAGGTGTCCTCGCAGCACCTTCCGAGTGGGCCGAACCTGTATGCCTGACCCCGTTTGGCAAATCGCGCCCGATGATATCAGCCTGGCTGTCGCCAAGCTGAGTCTGGATGGAAACTGGCTAGCTGCCAATCGCGGGCTTTGCGAATGGCTTGGCTCAACGTTTGCCGAGGTCTCCAAGATTCCCTTCGGGGCTCTCTTCGTCCCTCGTAACCCATCCGAACAGCAAAGCCTTCGATCCCAACTGCTTGCGGGAGAAATCGCTCATTACTGGTCCGAAGGCAACGCCACCATAAACGGCGGAAAGATATTGCAGGTAAGAATCGCCTTCTGCCTGACTAGTGATAAGCAATCGATTCTCGCCGTGGTGTCAGACCTGAAGTCCCTGCGCCTGGCAGAGGCGGCGTTAAAGGAGTCGGAAACAGCGCGTCACGAGTTGGCGCGGCGGCTCACCAACGCGCAGGAGAAAGAGCGTACGCGCATTGCCCGCGAGCTGCACGACGATATCGGACAAGCGCTGGCCATCCTGCGCATTCAGATGCTGCGCGCCGGACAGCCCGTCTCCGGCATGATCGGCAAGCGTCATCCCACCATTCCCCAGCTTTGCGACAATCTGAAGTCGCTGGCCGAGAAGGTCAGCCGCATCTCACATCAACTTCATTCTTCCGAGCTCGAGTATCTTGGACTGGCCATTGCGGTTCAAAGCCACTGCCGCGAATTTTCGGAGAAGTACAAGATTCCGCTGGAATGCACGTGCGAAGGCATTCCGGAAAACCTGGATAGCCTCTTGGCGCTCAGCCTGCTGAGGATCGTCCAGGAAGCGCTCTACAACGCGGGAAAGTACAGCAAGGCTGCGTCCATCCAAGTAGCGTTGCAGGGCTCCCCCACCGAGCTGTCGCTGCTGATCTCCGATGACGGCGTCGGCTTCGACCCCGATGAGGCGAAATTGGCTGCCGGCCTGGGTTTGATCTCGATGCGCGAGCGCGTTCATCTGGCTAACGGGGAATTCAAGATCGACTCGCAGCCCGGCGAGGGCACCTGCATTATGGCGCGCATTCCCTTGTCCGATGCCAACGGCACACTGAAGCCGGTCCAACAAGGTCTTCCACAAAGCTAATCAGCGGAACCGAATCGCGAGCAGACTCAACCGGATACATAAGTTGCTGAATCACAAATTGGTTACGCCGTCCTCCAGCCGGGGGCGCCGCCCCGTTTTCCCGCCGTCTCCGGCCGAATCGTTCGAGTAGCCCGCTACTAGTTAAAGTGCTGTCGGCTCGCAGTTTTGCAAGTTGGAGCCGCGCGCCATTCCTTCTACGTTTGAGTTTGCGCTATGTGCCCGACAGCAGAGAGGCAGAATTTGTGGGTCGTCTTCGGCTCCTGATCGCTGACAAAAATCCAGCCATGCGCCGCACGCTGGCCGAATTAGTACACGAGGACTGTGACATCGTTGCCGAGGTAGGAGACGGACCCTCCGTTCTGCAAGAGATCGAGAGTGCTCAGCCGAATGTCATTCTGCTGGGAGTTTCGTTCGAAGGCACTTCGGGATTCGAGATCGCTCGCCGGCTGCTTCTCAGCAAGAACAAAGTGAAAGTCATCTTCGTTTCCTTCCATGAATCGCGCGACCTGGTACGGGCTGCCCTGGCTCGCGGCGCCTCGGGCTATGTCTTTATGTCGCGTTTACTCGATGATTTGCCGGCGGCGATCGAAGCCGTGAGCAATGGCAGGATCTTCGAGCCGGCTCCCTGAGAATCGAAAGCGGGCCGATTCTCCCGGCTCCTCTCGGTGGCTCGCTGAATTGATGCTCAAGGTGGAACGGGGCTCAATGTTCCCGTACCCTCTCTGCGCAAGCTGTATTACATTCCTGTTCAGACCCAATCAGTCACGGAAGGAGAAGCTTAATGCCAGAAGGTGCCGGCGGTTCCAATATCGAAGTGGCTCATCATTTAAGCCATCATCACGAAGCACCCCAATCCCGTGCGCACGAGGTACTGGAGATTGTCGAAGCGATTGTGCTGGCACTGGTCGCCATAACCACGGCGTGGAGCGGCTATCAGGCGGCTTTGTGGACCGGGCATCAGTCTGAGCTTTATGGCATTGCCAGCAAGCTGCGTGTGCAGGCACAGGGAGCGGAAACAACAGCCAATCAGCAGCGGTTATATAACGCTTCCACCGTTGCCCAGTGGCTGACTGCCGAAGCCCAGGGCCAGAAGAAGCTGGCTGACCTGTTTGAGCGGCGTTTCCTTCCGGAATTTGCTCCAGCTTTCCAAGCCTGGAAGAAAACCGATCCCCTAAACAATCCCAATGCCCCGGTCGGCCCACAGTCGATGCCCGAATATCGCAACACCAAGACCGACGAAGCCGCGAAGCTGAACGAACAAGCTGCTGAAGCCTTCGAGCAAGGCAATGTAGCTCGATCCCATTCGGATGAGTACGTCCGTGTCACCGTCACCCTGGCAACCGTCCTGCTATTGCTGTCGGTAAGCCAGCGCTTCAAGACGCACGGCGTGCGCGTGGGCCTGGTTGTGGTGGCTGGGCTTCTGTTGCTGTTGCCGATTTACCGCATCATCATGTTGCCGCGAGCCTAATCGAAACAGCTCCGGAGTTCCTCAAAAACAGCGACAAATTCTTGTTATATTGTCGGGCGAATGGATATGCTCGTGTCCGACTCCCGTGCAGGGTTCGGGAGCAGCTCTGACGTCAGTCTCACACCAAGGAGGAGGGTGTTATGAAGCGCAAGAGTCAAATCGCCCGGTTATTCTCAGCACTGCTGACAACGTTGTTGCTGGCCGGCGTCTGCATGGCCGCACCTGATAAGAAGGCAGCGGATCCCAACACCCCGCAGACCGCCGGCGGTTCATCGATGGCCAAAGCGGGCGACCTGCTCGACATCAATACGGCCACCAAGGAGCAGTTGTCTGCGCTGCCCGGAATCGGCGACGCGTATTCCGCGAAGATTATTGCCGGCCGGCCGTATTCCAAGAAGACCGATCTGGTGCAGAAGAAGATCATTCCTCAGGCGACCTACAACAAGATCTCCGGGATGATCATCGCCAAGCAGCCCAAGAAGTAGCCTGCTTCCACCGGCGCATACGGAACTCAGCGGACTGCCATCGAGGATTGCGAGTACCTCGTTGGCAGTCCCTTTCTATTCGGGCTCAACCACCTGAAAACGATGGCTTTTCAATACCTGCTCGAATCCCATTCCGCGGACAACAGCCAGGAGCTTTCGCTCATCTTTTGAACTCGTTGTAGTACTGCTCGCTCGCTGGCCGGGCGCGAGTTGGAACTTCATCGAAATCCCGTGGGGTGTATGCATGAGCGCACTCGGACGAGGTCTCGGGGATGGAGAGAGCAGGTTAACGCTTCCGGTCGCCGGCACCGTAGCTTCGAACGTATCTTTTCAACTTCCTTCTTTCTTCGTGGTCGGACCGCCGCGGACCGGCACCACGTGGATTCACCATGTCCTGCAGAAGCGCGCGAATCTGCCCGCGCCCACCAAAGAAACTCGCTTCTTCGATTGCCACTTCCATCGTGGATTGAAGTGGTATTCCCATCACTTTCCCGCTGTGCACTCTGACCGTCCGACCGGAGAGATCGCACCCACGTACTTCGCCTCGGCGCATGCCCGCGATTTCATCGCCCAAACCAATCCTTACGCCAAGCTGGTCTTCGTATTCCGCGAACCAGTACAGCGCGTGATCTCGCTCTATCGAGTCAAACGCGCCTATGGCCTGCTGCGCTGGAGCTTCGAAGAGGCGCTGGAACGTGACCCTGAATTGCTCGCCACGGGAATGTACGCAACGCACCTAAAGCGCTGGCGCGAAATTTTCCCTCTCGAGCAGATGCTCGTCAGCTTTTACGAAGAACTTCGCCAGACTCCGCAGGCCTACATCGATCGCCTGCTGACCTTCCTGGCCATCCCTCACAGCCCGCTGACCGCAACTGACCTGACGCGAGTGCATGCGTCCGAGAGGATGACACAGCCGCGAAATTTCCTGGTCACACGTACGGCCACCACGCTCGCCGACTGGTGCAAAGCACGCAATCTCGACAACCTGGTCGCTTCCGTGCGCAAGTCGCGACTGATGAGGTTGTGCCTTGGCGGCGGTGCGCCGTTTCCAGAGATTTCGGAATCAACGTTGAAGATGCTTAGTGAACTCTTCCGGCCGGAGATCGAGGATTTGCAGAGCATGACCGGCCGCGATCTTTCGCTGTGGATGCAACCGCATCAACACGCTGCCAGAAACGCGCAGGCGGAAGCCCGGCAGTCCGCCGCTTGCGGTAACTGAAGGGGCCGCCAACGACGATGCCCGCCTTTGCAGGCGGGCACGGCCACGTCAAGCGTTGTCGAAGCGCTACGAGTCTTGCTTCATGATCAACTTCCGCAGAACCACCTGATCCGGATTCAGCAGGTCCGCGATTCGTTGCGGATTGATGCTGGCCACGATGATCAGGTCGGCTTCAGTATTCACATTGCTGAAGATGCCCAGCCGCTTCATCTTCTGCGCCTGATGCTGGTTGTCCTCGGTCGGGCTTAGGTAATGCACCAGCCCGGCCTTGTAACGATGCAGCAGGAATAGATGGGCCAGGGTCATCAGCCGCTTCTTCTGCAGCGACTTCTCGAAGGTATTCATGTCGCGAATCGAGAGCAGCTTGTACCCGTGGCGATCATGAACATCGGCAAAGATCACGTTGCCGACCTTGTCCTTGGAATCGTTCCAGATACTCAACTCCAGGAAGTCGGACCCTGCGGCAACCGGTCGCAACTGCGGCCGGTACTTCGGATCCAGCTTGTTGTGCTCCGCCCAGATCTTCAGCCAATCTTCCAGCACCTTTGGCGGGACCTCGGTCTGCACCAGATGCTGGTGCTGCGTCGAACCCTTACCCATGGCCATCGTCGTCGCCGTGCGGCCGGACGAGGCCATCAGCGCGGCGTCCAGACGAGGCCCGCCAACCAGCGTTTGCGGCGTTCGATAGGGCGACTCCAGCAGGCGGAACTTGCGCTGCAAGCGCGCCAGCGAGAGCATGCCATCCTCCTTGAGAGCGCCGGCGAACTCCTCCGCCGCCAGGCCGTCGATCTGGTGCCCGCCGTAGGTGATGAAGTTGAAGACGAAGCCCATCTTGCCCAGCTCTTCGGGGAAGCTCTTCATCTCATCGTCACTCATGCCGGTCGTGTCCCAATTGAAGGATGGCGACAAGTTGTAGGCCAGCATCTTGTCGGGAAACTCCGCGTGGATGGCCTCGGCGAACTCTTTCGCCTCATGCAAGTCTGCCGTTGCCGTCTCCATCCATAGCAAGTCGGCGAACGGAGCCACCGAAAGCGACTTGGCAATCGCGAACTCGAGGCCGGCCTGTGTCTGGTAATAGCCTTCCGGCGTCTTGCTGAGTTCGCAGTCCCAATCCGCGTCGATACCCAGCGACCTCGCCTTCTCGCGAGCCTCATACCACGATGCGCGCTTCGAGAACGCGAGCCATTCATCCGCCGAGAGCTCGAAAGTCTCCCCCTGGCTGACGCCGAAAATAATCTCGTCAGCCACGGCCTTCCGATACGTCTTAAGGTCAGCCTCGACCTGCCATGCGTCGAGGAATCGTGGCATGACTTTGTCGAGCATCGTCTCGACGGGGCCATCGGGTTTCTTCTTGTACGCTTCGGCCTGTTCTTTCAGGAGCGGCATCAGCCCAGTCTTCTGCAGCCACTCGTTGGCCGCGGCGTATTCCAGCTCCGACATCACAAACATCATGTGTCCGCGGACTTCTTCCACTCCGGCCTCGAACAACTTCCGATGCAGCGCGAGAACGACCGCCTTATAGCTGGGGACATCGAGGTTGGTGGCGCCCAGGATGAAAGGCTGGTCGCGCTCGTCGGCGCAGCCGTCGAGCAGGGAAGCCGCCTCCGCGTCGGTGCGCGCAACGATGATGCCCGGCACGCCCATGACGTCGAGTTGGAAGCGCGCCGCGCTCAGCCGCAGCACCTGGTCATTTTCCGAGACCAGCACCTTGCCGCCCTGGTGTCCGCACTTCTTTACGCCGGGTTTCTGGTCTTCGATGTGGTATCCGGGAACGCCCACCTCGACGAAGCGGCGAATCAGGTTGCGGACGTGCGCGTCGCCACCGTGACCAGTATCCGCATCGGCGATGATGAACGGCCGGTAGTCGATCTCGGGCGTAGAGGACAGTTGCTCGGGCTTCATGCGCGCCCGGGAGAAGAGCTGGTTGCGATCCGCTGTGATCAGCGCGCGGACAATCGATGCTGCTTCATCGGGAACCTGGCTCAGCGGATAGCTGGCCAGATCGGCGCCCGGATCTTCGGTGATGCTCCCCTTCGCGGACGTCGCCCATCCACCCAGATAAATGCCTTCAATGCCGGCTCTCTTGATGGCGACCGCCTGTCCGGGAGAATACGGGCCGAAGGTCGTGATCGACTTGCGAACTTCAAACAGCTCTCGCAGGCGGTTGTAGAAGCCTTCGGCAGCCTGGCGCGCGACCGGGTAATCGTTAGTAAAGGTGCCTTTCTGCTCGGCAACCTGACGAGGTGAATAAAGACGGACGATGCCTCTAAAACGCGGGCTCGCAAACCACTGAGCCACCTCTTGGACCTTTTCCTGGAACGAACTCATGACCTGCTCCTGATCTGACGGTTTGGCTTTTCATCGCATGGCACTAAGCCGTTGGAGATTCCAACGAAACCGCCGGCTGGAGTTTTGCCCGCGATCTCGCCCCGGGCAAATGCCTCGGATTCGTTAGAGTTCTGACGAGTTTTTCAGATAAGAGAGCTGTTTACAACGGCAAATAATGTTGGACGCGATGTCGGTCGGATGTCAGTGACTTGTGAACATCGTCGCGTGACGTAAACAATGTTTTTGTCGGAGTAAGGCAGTCCGAACCCAAGCCTCTCTCCGAGTTCGCTACTGGGATTCCACGTTTTGTGTTGACCCGTCGATTGGCCGCTGCTTAGCATTGCAGCAACGGCAACCTCCCGTACATGATCAACAGCACGGTAAAGCATTACCTTATCCTTGAGAAGCTTGGCGAGGGCGGGATGGGCGTCGTCTACCAGGCCTACGATACCCGTCTGGAACGTCCGGTTGCCCTGAAATTCCTCTCTGACAAGTTGGCGGACGACCCCGGGTTACGGCAGCGATTCCTGCGCGAGGCTCGTGCTGCCTCGGCTCTCAACCATCCCAACATCTGCACTATTTACGAAATCGGCGAAGACAATGGCCAGGTCTTCCTGGCGATGGAATTCCTCGACGGAAAAACTCTGAAAGACCTCGTACGAGATGGCCCGCTGCCCTACCAGCACCTGCTCAAAATTGCCGAGGATGTGAGCGATGGCCTGGAGGCAGCCCACAAAGCCGGCGTCATTCATCGTGATGTAAAGCTGGCAAACATCTTCGTGACCAAGAATGGTGCAACGAAGATCCTCGATTTCGGCTTGGCAAAGAAGACGCAGCAGGAGAGCCGGGCAGAAACGTCTGATCCGGAGTCCGCACTCGCGAACGACGAAACTCACTTGACCAGCGGATTGGCAGCCCTGGGGACCGCGGCCTACATGTCGCCGGAGCAGGCTCTGGGACGGTCACTCGACAATCGTACCGATCTGTTTTCCTTCGGCATCGTTCTCTACGAAATGGCCACAGGTCAGGCGCCGTTTCGAGGAGACACCACCGGCGTCCTTTTGCTTTCCATCGTGCAGGAGACACCGCCCGCACCTCGCGCTCTGAATCCGGATATTCCGGAGGGGCTGCAAAAGATAATCCAGAAGTGTTTGGAGAAAGATCGCGAGTTGCGTTACCGCACCGCTGGCGAGATTCGCACAGACCTCCAACACCTGCGAACGGCTTCGGCTTCGGAATCGATCCCCTCGTCCGAGCCACCTGGCGCCCAGCCGAGTTCGGAAGCGGCCGGGACAGCCGTCACTTCACCGGAGCGCGACGCAGGCCGGAGTCTCGACTCCGGCCGCAAGCCGCCCGCACGGTCATTTTTGCGGGTGGCAAGTTCGGCGGCGGTTGCGATCGCATTGCTCATCGCCGGCATTCTCTTTTTGCGTTCACGCAATGCGCACTCCTTCACCCCGCACGACAAGGTCGTGGTCGCCGATTTCACCAACACCACCGACGACACGATCTTCGACGGCACGCTGCGTCAGGCTGTAGCCACCGATCTCGGTCAATCGCCGTTTGTGTACGTCGTCTCCAATCGCGCAATTTCGGATGCGCTGAAACAGATGGCAAAGCCGGCCGACGCGCGGCTCACTCGCGAAGTCGCTCGCGAGGTCTGTCTGCGCACCAACAGCCGGGCGTATGTCGCCGGCTCGATCACCGAAGACGGTCAGCAATACCAAATCGCCCTCGAAGCGCTGAACTGCGAAACCGATGCGATCATCGCTTCGGCTCGAGCGCGGGCGGCCGGACGCAATGCCGTCATCGTCGCCGTCGGAAATGCCGGTCAGGACTTGCGTCGCGATTTGGGCGAGTCTCTGCCTTCAATTCAGCAGCACGGAAAACCATTGATGGAGGCGACCACTTCCTCGCTGGAAGCGTTGCAGGCTTTCACCGAAGGTCAAACTTTGCGCCAGCAACAAGGCGACGAAGCAGGTCTTCCCTACATAAAGCGAGCCGTTGAACTTGACCCTAACTTTGCCCAGGCTTATGCGGTGCTGGGCACCATCTATCAGAACCTGGCTCAAAACGGACTCGCGAACCAGGCATTCACCAGTGCGTACCAGTTGCGCAATCGCGTTGGCGAGCGGGAACGCTACCTCATTGAGAGCACCTACTTTGAATCCGTAACCGGAGAGGCGTCGAAAGCGCGGCAGATTGCAGAAAACTGGATTCGCGACTTTCCGGGGGACGCCATGCCGCGATTCAGACTCGCGCGGCAAGACGAAAACCTGGGCCAGTACGATCAGGCTGCGCTTCAACTCCGCGAATCCATTCGCCTGGATCCTAACAGTTACCCAGCTTATTCCTCGCTGATGATGGCCTACATGCAACTCAATAAGCTTGACGAGTCGAAGGCCATTTATGAGGCGGCCAAAGCTCACCACATCGACAGCGAATACCTCAGCCGTGCCCGCTTCTACGTGGCGTTCATCGAGCGAGACGACCGCACCATGCAAGCGCTGCTCGATGCTGGTAAAGGCAAGCCGGGGTATGAGGACCGCCTGGGAGTCGAGGCAGCTCTGGCCGCCGCCTACTTCGGCAGACTGGCGGAGGCGGAGAAAATGTTCTCCCAAGCGATTGGAGTTGCGAATAGCATGAACGCCAAAGAGAGCGCAGCCGAGCACAACGCCGGACTCGCCTTTATCGAAGCCGAGGTGGGCAACACCAGGATTGCTCGAACCTATGCGGAGACGGCGTTAGCGATAAGCCCAAACCCCTCCGTGAAGGCTCGATCCAGTCTTGCCCTGGCGCAGGCCGGCGACGAAGTGCGGGCAGAGCAACTAGCCGATGAACTGGGTTCTCAGTATCCCGTCGGAACGATTATGCAGGGCTATACCCTGCCCACCATCCGGGCCACGATCGCGATCAACCGGAAGAGTCCTGCGAAGGCCATCGAGCTTCTGGAAGCCGCTCTGCCCTACGAGTTGGCGATGTCGTCATTTGCCAACGAACAGCCGGCTTACGAGCGCGGGTTGGCGTATCTGGAATCCGGAGACGGGCCCAAGGCGGCCGCGGAATTCCGCAAGTTGATAGCGAATCCTGGAGTCGTGACCAGTTCCATCACAGGCGCCCTCGCGCATTTGCAACTGGCGCGCGCAGAGCAGATGAGCGGCAACAGAGAGCAAGCCAAGACGGACTATCAGGATTTTCTGGCGCTGTGGAAGGACGCCGATCCCAACATCCCAATTCTTCAGCAAGCCAAGGCCGAGTACACCGCCCTCAACAGATTGAGTGAACTCCGGCACCAGCCTCATAACTATTCTGCGGCGAGAAATGGTGCACTCTGAAGGTGCCCAGTCGGACTCACATGCCCGATGGCGGGACGTCAGAAGGTGATCGGCCATCGACGCCTGTTTCGCTGTGAGGATTGTGATGAAGCCTTTGCTTCTTGCTCTCTGTATTGTGCTTGCGTTTGGCGGTCTGACCGCACAGCAGAGTGCCTGGCAACCATCTCCGGGTCATACGCAAGTGCCGATATGGCCGGGAGCTGTGCCTGACCAGCAACCTGTCGCCGGTCCAGAGAATACGAAGACGGAAACAAAGGATCTGGTTGCCGGCAGGCCGTGGCTGTATGTGAGCAACGTCACGCGGCCTACGATGACGGTCTATTCGCCACAAAGAGAGAATACTGGGATTGCTGTGGTCGTGTTTCCCGGCGGAGGCTACCAGATTCTGGCTATCGATCTGGAAGGGACAGAGGTTTGCGACTGGCTAACCGCTAAGGGAATCACGTGTGTGCTGTTGAAGTATCGCGTGCCGGGTGAGCCGGGATATCCGAAGCCCGCGCCGTATCCGAAATCGGGGCCATACCCGGAATCACCGATGGCGTTGGAAGATGCGCAGAGGACGATTGGGCTGGTGCGCTTTCACGCGGTCCAATGGCATGTTGATCCGCACAAGATTGGTGTGCTTGGGTTTTCGGCAGGCGGTCATCTGGTGGCAGCGATGAGCACGCATTTTGCAAAGCGTCTGTATCCGGCTGTTGATGCTGCCGACAAACAGAGCTGCCGTCCAGATTTCGCAGTGGCAATTTATCCCGGCCATCTCTCGCTGTCCGCGGCGGAGTGGGACGCAAAGCAAGGCACCAAGAAGTTTGTGATTCATTCTCCCGCGACTGCCAATAAACATTTGGAGTTGAATCCTGATATTTCTGTCACCCGCCAGACTCCGCCGACATTCTTGCTGCAGGCAGAGGATGACCACGCGGACAATGTGGACGACTCGCTGGCTTACTACATGGCGCTGAAGAACGCTGGGGTTCCGGTGGAGATGCATCTGTACGCTCATGGTGGGCATGCCTTTGGACTGCGGCATACGAAGTTCCCGATCACGGGTTGGCCTCAGTTGGTGGAGACATGGCTGGGGACAATCGGAATGGCTGCGCAATAATTTGGCAGACCCGAACTGCGGCACAGATCATGTTGCTAGTCAATCGGGTGACAGGCCTCTGCATTCAAAGCTATGTCACGACCGAATGCAACTTCCCCACGCCAACTGACTCCGCTTGTCGCGTTGCGAGTTCCGCTCGCAAGCGTAGAATCGAAGTCCGGGGTAAACATCGTGAAGGATCAGGGGTACACGAACGTATTCGAAGACGTACACAAGAAGATTAAGGCGTTCAAAGATCGCCTTCTCGAAGCCAATAAAAGTAATGCAGAGCTTCGCGAAAACAGGGTGGCGCAAGAAGCCAGGGAAATGGAAGTTACTGACAAGGCCTAGCCTCTCCCGCCAAAACGCCCGTCCCGCAACTCAACGGTGCAACAAAAGCTACCGGTCAAGTTTTGGTCAACGGATCAGCGGGAGCAATTTGGAAGAGCGCGCGTAAGTTCTTTGAAATCTGGAGCCGACGATCGGACTTGAACCGATGACCTGCTGATTACGAATCAGCTGCTCTACCAACTGAGCTACGTCGGCTTGACGGGTCCCGAGGAGTGTCCCGCCGGATGACGGGCTCGTGGATGGTCGACTTCGATTGTAAATGCGGCACGGGTTACCGTAAAGGGACACGGTACCCCGTTTTCCACTGTTTTCATGGGTTTTGCACTTGATTGCGCCCCTCGTTCCGCCCGATAATAACGGCTAAGCTCACTGGCGACCCGAGCTTACATGAATCAATATTGTCGAGTCGACGTCCTTCGGATTCTGCACATCACCGCCAAGCAGCTCACTGGCTGGCAGCGTGCCGGCCTTGCTCCTGTTTCCGAGACGTTTACCTTCTACGACCTCCTTCAGCTTAAGAAGATTCGCGACCTTCGCGCCAAGCGCGTGCGCCCGGCCGTAATCCGCGAGTCGCTGCAAGCCATGCAGAAGCAGGTTGCCGGCATGGAGAACCCTCTGCTTGAGGCCAGCGCCTTCAGCGTCGGCTCGCGCGTCGCCTATCGGCACGAAGGCCATTCGGTGGAACCAATCGCCGGCCAGTTCGTGCTCGACTTCGGGCCGGTTGGTACCGTGGTGACCACTCGCGACATCGCCTCCGGTAAGGTCAAGCCGATCGTCGACCTGCAGAATCTTGCAGAACTGTTCAGCCATGGCATCGCCATGGAAGAGCATCCCTCCACTCACGACGAGGCCATCCGCACCTATCTTCGCGTGCTGGAACTGGAACCGCAGCACGCCGCAGCGCACATCAACCTGGGAACGCTGTATTACAACCGCCAGGATTTTGCCTCTGCCGAGAAGCATTACCGAGCCGCCGTCGCCGCCGACTCGCGCTACGCGCTTGCCTACTTCGACCTGGGCAACGTTCTCGACGAGACGGGTAATATTCTGGAGGCGATCGCCTCTTACCGCTCCGCGATTCAACTTGCACCTACCTACGCCGACGCCCACTACAACCTCGCGCTCGCTTATGAACGCCAGGGTGAGGCGCGACAGGCGCTGCAGCATTGGAAGGCATATCTGAAACTCGATCAGACCGGCCCGTGGGCCGTACACGCGCGCAATCAGGTGGCCCGCATCCTCGAAGTGGACAAGTTGAAGATCGTCTACAGACAGCAGAAATAACCTTGTAAGAAGTTGCCTCGAATTTCACGCATTCCCAAAATCCTGCGGCTCGACTGTCACATGTTCAGGTGACCTCGATTCGCCAATCCTGCATCCCAATATTCAGACCTGAATAAAAAGTGAGGACGCGTTTGGCACGTTTGCAACGCAGGGCTTCTTGGAGCCGTGGCGGATTTATTTTCATTTTTCTGATTGCTTCGACGGCGGCCGTGGTGTGGGCCAAGGCCCAGGCGGCTCCGCCTCCGAGCACGACTATCCTGAATCACCTGAATCAGGCCATCAGCTGGTATCGCCGGGTCGCCGGCCTGGACGTCGCCGCCGGTCAGCCCAGTGACACGCTGTATCTGGAGAACGCGCGCAACTCGGCTGTCGAAGCGTTGCAGCTTGCGTTCCAGTCAGCATCGGCGCAAGCTACGCTGCTGGCCCAGCAGAAGAACAGCGGCGCCAACGCCAACAACGCCGCTTCGTCCGACCAGACACCTCAGCAACAGCAAGGCACCATCGCCAAGGCGCTAGCCGACGCCACCGCCCACGTCGCCGACATGCAGTCGCAGATCGCCGACCTTAACGACCAGATCGCAAAGGCAACGGCAAAGACGCGTCCGCAACTGGTGTCGCAACGCGATGCCCTGCAGGGCGAACTCGATTTGGAGAAGACCATCCAGGATTCGCTGCAGAAGATCGCCAGCGTCGCCAACAACGAAACCGCCGGCAGCGGACTCTCGGCTCAGATCGCGCAATTGAAGCAATCGGTGCCGGAAGTATTTGCCACGGCAAAGGAAGCTTCCGCTTCTGGCGGGCAGAGCTCGAAGGCGAGTGCCGCGCAGAACACCGGCCTCTTCGGAGAGGCGTCGATCCTGTTCGGGCAGATGCGCGACATGCACGACATCGATCAGCTGATGTCGGAGACCATGCGTCTGCGTGACACTGCCGAAAACCTAGACGCTCCGCTGAAGGAGTCTCTGAAGACCCTGGTGCAACAGGGCCGGGCGATCGTTAACCAGCAGAGCGCCCCCACCGATAAGCAGAGCCCGGTGAACGCTGCGCAGATCGCGGCGACGCGCAAACAATTCGCGGCGCTCACGACCCAATTCAAGCAGGTCGCCGATGCCGCCGTGCCATTGCGCCAGGAAATCATTCTGCTCGACCAGACGCACGGCGAGCTGCTGGAGTGGCGCAACTCTATCGGCGTCGAATACGGTCGCGTACTACGTTCTGTGCTGACGCGCGTAGGCGGAATCCTGCTGGCGCTGGCCGTACTCTTCGGCCTTGGCCGGCTTTGGCGCCACGCCACCTACAAATACATTCATGACGCCCGCCGTCGCCGCCAGCTCACGCTCATCCGGCGATTCGTCATCGGCTTCCTGATGGGCGGCGTCGTGGTCTCAGGCTTCATCACCGAGTTCAGCTCGCTGGCCACCTTCGCGGGATTCCTCACCGCCGGCATCGCCGTCGCCTTGCAGACCATTATTCTGTCGCTGGCAGCGTATTTCTTTCTTGTGGGTCGTTACGGCGTGCGCGTCGGCGACCGCGTTACCGTCTCCGGCGTGACCGGCGATGTGGTCGAGGTTGGATTGGTTCGCCTCTACCTGATGGAGCTCGCCGGAACCGGCATCGATCTCTATCCGACGGGACGGGTCGTGGTCTTCTCGAACTCGGTCATGTTCCAGGCTGCGCCATTCTTCAAGCAGCTGCCGGGCACCGCTTACGCGTGGCATGAAATTGCAGTGATGCTGGCGCCGGGCGGCGATCCTGCCAACGTCGAGAAGAAGGTGTTGGACGCAGTAACGGCGATCTACTCGGACTATCAGCACACCATCGAGCGCCAGCACGCGCTGGTCGAGCGCATCCTGGATGCCTCGGTCGCCGCGCCCATCCCCAAAGCGGCTCTGAATTACACCGAGACCGGCCTGCAGCTCACCGTGCGCTATCCAGTCGAGATTGCGCATGCCGCTGACATCGACGACAAGGTTACGCGCAAACTGCTGGAGGTGATCGCCGGCGATCCCGACCTGAAGGCCGCAGTCACCGGCTCGCCCGCCCTGCGCGCGCCCATCAAGGCGTAGTTTCACAAATGGTAATTCGATTTGAAAAGGGGGCGCGGCTTCCAGATGTGCCTTGTCAGTCCTTGCCGAATTGTCATCCTGAGGAGGGCTTTAGCCCGACGAAGGATCTGCGGTTGCGTTGTCAGGTGCGACAACACAGCCTTGCTGGTGTGAGCAAAACCACTTATGCTTCGCTGCGCTCAGGATGACAATTCTCAGGAGGCTGCGTGGCACGACTGAAGTCCCGCCCTGACACAAAGCGCATCACTTGCCGGCCGCGTTCTTGTTCACCCATTGCGCGACGTCGTTCACCACCTCAACCGAGACATGACCTGCGACCGAGTAGTCCGCCGGAGACGCCGGCCCCGGCCGATGCACGTCCATGAACAAGTGCGTGAGCCCGGGATAGAACTTGAAGGTCGCGCGCGGGTCGTTGCCCAGCGCCGCCTGCCAGAGCTGGTAATCGTCCTTTGTCACCTGGTAGTCGTGCCCGCCCTGCAACACGAGAATGGGAATGTTCAGCTTCGCCGCGACTTCGGCAGGATGGTAATCACGCAGATCGAGAAAGTAGGAGGCCGGAATCATCGTGCCGATGACCGAGATCATCGCGTCCGGCTTCAATCCCGGACTCTCAATCTCCGTCTTCGCCTTCTCTGCAGCGTCGACCTGCGGCCTCAACTCCTGCTGGTTCGCCCCCGGCAGGCTGGAAATGTATTTCAGCTGATCGACGATCACCACCTCGATCGGCCGCGCTGTTCCAGCCGCAATGATGATCCCCGCAACCTGCTTGTCTCCGGCGGCGATGCGCGGCGCCAGCATGCCTCCCAGGCTATGTCCGAGCACGTAGATCTGCTTCGCATCGATCTCCGGACGCGACGCCAGCAGTGCAACCGCTGTATCGGCGTCTTCGGTCACTTCCTGCTTTACGGTGAGATTCACGCCGGGCGGCACCGACTCAGCGCCATACTGCTTTGTCCGCTTCATGTAGCGCAGCACCGCAATGTTCTGACTCGCCAAGCCCCACGCCAGATCCTTGAACGGTTTGTTGTCGCCGATCGTCTCGTCTGCGTCGTGCGGCCCCGAACCCTGCACCAGCACAATCGCCGGGAACGGCCCCTTGCCGTTCGGAAGCGTCAGCGTGCCCGGCAGCTTGAACCTCCCGCTCTCGACGGTCACGTCGACTTCATGAAACGAACTTGGCTTGACGTAACTGGGCGCAGTCCAGCTCTGCTTCTGTTCCGAGGAAGATGTCGACGGATTCGACGGCGGCAGCACGTGCATGCCTGCAATCCGGCCGCGATCGTCGATCGCAAACTGCAGGTCGAAGCTTTCGTACTTGAACTTGCATGCGACACGCACGGAGTGGAAAGCACCCTGCTCGTCGACGTGTGACCCCAGCACACTCTCGAACGGGCCGGCCTTATCGATCAGCGCATCCCATACAGCCGCTAGCTTGTCGGCCGGCAGGGCGCTTTGCACACGATCATCGAAGCGCTTCTCGACCACGCTAAAGCGGCGCGCGGCCAAGTCTTTGACGGTATCGGTGGCGACCGTCTGCGGATCAGGAATCGGCAACTGCGCCGACAGGGTTGAGCCGACGCCCAGCAACGTCGCCGCAACAAGGGTTGGGAGGATGAATCTCATTAAGCTTCCCTCTTTCACAACTGTATACTGTATACAAACACTATACACTTGGCAAGTCCAGTCTAGAAAATTCTGCTCCTCGGGTTCCTGATTCGGGACAAGAAGTAGACCGCCGGGGCGAAATAAAGGCGCGCCACCATTTAATTCGTCGGCCAGTGCAGCAGAACCCGAAGGGCGTAAATCTGACTTAGCCGTAGGCGTCAGCCCGCGGCAGGTGCCGCCTCTTAGGCCTCCTGAGCCGCGGAGCGGGGGCAATCAAATCTGAACCGAAAGCTCGAGCCCGCTTGTCGCGCCGCTCACAACACCACAGTGCGGTAGAATCGAGGGTTTCGTATTCCACGACAAGGATTGCCATCATGTCTACCGCGCAAGCCGCAGCGAATCTCCCCGCTCCCCTAGTCGCACTGACCGAAGACGAAGTTCTCTTTCGCGACACGGTTCGCCAGTTCGCCGACGAGAGCGTCCGCCCCCACGTCAAGAAGATGGACGAGGAAGGCGTCTTCGAGCATTCGCTCATCGACCAGTTCTTCGAGCTTGGCCTGATGGGCATCGAAGTCCCCGAACAGTATGGCGGCGGCGGTGGCACCTTTTTCGAGGCGATCCTCGCCGTCGAAGAGCTCTCGCGTGTCGACCCCTCGGCCGGCGTCGTCGTCGATGTGCAGAATACGCTGGTCAACAACGCGCTGCTGCGCTGGACCACCGAAGACCAGAAGAAGCGCTACCTGCCCAAGATGTGCAAGGACACCGTCGGCGCCTACGCGCTGAGCGAAGCCAGCTCAGGCTCCGATGCCTTCGCGCTGCAGACGCGCGCTGAACTGAAGGGCAGCGAGTACGTCCTGAACGGCCAGAAACTGTGGATCACCAACGGCAAGGAAGCGGGCGTCTTCATCCTTCTCGCCACGGTCGATCCCTCAGCCGGCTACAAGGGCATCACGGCCTTCATCGTCGAGAAGAGCTTCCCCGGCTTCACCGTCGGGAAAAAAGAAGACAAGCTCGGCATCCGCGCTTCCAGCACTTGCGAGCTGATTATGGAAGATTGCCGCGTGCCAAAAGAAAACGTGCTCGGCGAAGTTGGCAAGGGCTACAAGATCGCCATCGAAACGCTGAACGAAGGCCGCATCGGCATCGGCGCGCAGATGCTCGGCTTGGCGCGCGGCGCATGGGAGTTCGCCGTGAAGTACGCGCAGGAGCGCAAGCAGTTTGGCAAGAGCATCTCCGAGTTTCAGGGCATCCAGTTCCAGATCGCGCAGATGGCCACCGAGATCGAAGCCGCTCGCATGCTGCTCTATAACTGCGCCCGCATGAAGGACGCCGGCATGAGCTTCCTGAAGGAAGCCGCGATGACCAAGCTCTTCTGCTCGCAGGTAGCCGAGCGCGTCGCGTCGTTGTGCGTGGAAATCTACGGCGGCTACGGCTTCACGAAAGATTATCCGGTGGAGAAATTCTTCCGCGACTCGAAGATCGGCAAGATCTACGAAGGCACCAGCAACATGCAGCTGCAGACGATCGCCAAGCTGGTGATGAAGTAAGGCAGTAGCCAGCCGCCAGTAGTCAGTTATCAGTTCGCTGCTGGTGATCGGAACGAAACAAGAAAGTGCCCCGTTCAAGCTTCTATTGCTTGAGCGGGGCTTTTCAACTCTACAGGCAAACGGTTCACTTGCTGGAACTGGACTTCGCAGCTGCGTCCTTTTCGGCCTGTCTCGCCAGAGCCTGCTGCGCATAACGACAATAACTTTGCCGACCTATCTGGGAGAGCTCCTTGTCAGGGTCGAAGTTATGATTCGCCGAGTTCCAAACGTACGCTTCCGCTCCACAAGCCAGCAAATGGCATCCGTCGTTCTCAGCGCTGACGGAGAAGATCGCGTTCTTCTCCGGCACCAGATAGACACCGACTTCGTGCGTAACCGATGCACCTTGGGTAAAACTAAGCGTCTCGCCATTTCCCGATCTACTAAGGATTGGCTTGCCGCCGTCTAGTTGGACGAGCAGCAGGTTATCGGTGTAGGCGCCCAGGCCGCAATAGTCCACCAACGCTACTTCGGGACCGCCGGCAAACTTCGCGGCGTCCACGATCTGGCCAGTGTAAGGTTGATCGGAACATTCGAGTTTGTGCTGTCGTATCAGCTTCTCGATTGCGGGTAAGCGATTCTGCCACTCGTCGACGAGCACATTCGCCTTCCGCGACGAAGTACACCACCACTTCGCCATCTCGTCGCTTGCGCCTGCGCTGAGTGCAGGTTCCGGACTGCCTTCCCCGCCGTCTGCCACTGTCCCGGCACCGGGCAGCAACCCGAAGGTACCGCCTGTGACCTGGTCTCGGTAAATCTCCACGTTTTTTCTCAGCTCTTCCTCGTATCCGTCAGCTTTCACGGATATCGAATCGAGGAAGCTTGAACAGCCATCATCCCGCGCGCGTTTGGTGGGTATCTCCAGGATGAAAACGCCGTCGGCATCGGTAGTCGCCCGCGCATCCGCGAGTTGTTCTCTAACCTCGGCTCCTGCGATGGGCTGGGCTCTGCTGCCATCGGCAACATACCCGTAGTAAATGGTCACACCTGGATGAAGCGATGCTTGAGCGCGTCGGGCTCCCTCCGGTTCTTGAAGCCGCCCCATCGAGAAACGCAGGTTCCGGTTGTCTTGTTGGATAAACACGAAAAGCGCGTTGAATGGTTTGTACCCGGGCGCAGTGATCTCGACCGAATAACATCCAGAGGGCACTTGTACTCTTAATTTGCCGTAGGCATCTGTCTTGTGTTCCTGGAGCGGCACCTGCGGCGGCTCGGGCGCCAGCGCTGTCCAATGGCAATTCGCTGCCGGCAAATCCGTGCGGCCAAATCGCACGGTTCCAGGAACTCCATACGCTGTCGTACCGTCTGTTAACTGAAAGAAGGCATTCACGACTGCAGCTTTACCGTTGGGGACTATTTGGCCAGAAGCAGGCTTCTCTTGTGCCTGTATCACTGCGGTCAGGCAGGTTGTGACCGCGATCAGGCGTGCCGCGAAAAGAATTCCTTCTCTCATCGTGCGAAACAATTGCGAGTGGCAAACCATCGTACCTCGGCTTCAAGGTTGTGCAAAGGACAACCACACAGCAGGTCAACCTCAGCTCCCAGGCATCTTCGTCACCAATCGAAGGTAACCACGGCACCAGCAACCCTCGATTTCCCACACCTACATTCACAACGGGTGTTATGCTCGCGTTAATCCCAGCCTCCTCTGTGCGTAGGAATCTCAGAGCGGAGTACCACCATGCACGCGAGATCTCTCTGCCCCTTGCTGCTCATCACCAGCCTGTTCGTTGCGATATCCGTTTCGGCCCAGAACAATCCTTGCAACGTCATCAGCCAAGGCCCGCAAGGCAGCCTGAACGGCTTCGTTCCCTTCCCCGCCAGCAGCCTGTGGAACACCAACATCTCCACGGCTCAGGTCGATCCCAATTCTGCCGCAATCATCAACTTCATCGGCGGCAGCACGCCGCTGCATCCCGACTTCGGCGCCGGACTCTATAACGGCCAGAGCATGGGCATCCCCTACATTGTGGTAACCAGCGCTCAGCCCATGACCAACATCAACTACACCGCTTACGGCGACGAGAGCGATCCCGGCCCGATGCCCATTCCGATGAACGCGCAGATCGAAGGCTATCCCAATCCCGGCAATGGCGACCGCCATGTGCTGGTGATCGACAAGGGCAACTGCTGGCTCTATGAATTGTATGGCGCTTCGAAGATCAATCCCGGGCTGTGGGATGCGGCCTCTGGCGCGGTGTGGGATCTGACGGCCAACGAGCAGCGCCCCTATACCTGGACCTCGGCCGACGCCGCCGGTTTGCCCATCTTCCCCGGCCTGGTTCGCTACGACGAAGTCGCCAGCGGACACATCAATCACGCCATACGCGTGACCTTGCAATACAGCAAGCA
>DATHQX010000031.1:0-3295 GCA_035482295.1 Verrucomicrobiia bacterium | reverse complement strand
GAGCGGCAGAATGTTTAAGAAGTGACCACCTGATGGGGGCGATGTCCGCTTTTTGTGTGCGCTTCTCCGGCATGCCGGACCCGGGATGATGGCTCGTCGGAGAAGATCTTTCCGTCGCGGATATGGACGACACGGTGCGCGTATTCGGCGATGTCCGGCTCGTGAGTAACGAGCACGATGGTGTTTCCGCGGGAGTGCAGCTCGTCGAACAGGGCCATGATCTCGTCGCCGGTCTTGGAGTCGAGGTTGCCGGTCGGCTCATCGGCCAGGATGATGGATGGCCGATTGATGAGCGCGCGGGCAATGGCCACACGCTGCCGCTGGCCGCCGGAAAGCTCATTCGGCTTGTGGTGCATGCGCCCATCGAGATTAACCGCACGCAACGCCGCCTGGGCACGCTCCAGCCGCTCATGAGCCGGGGTGCCGTTGTAGATAAGAGGCAGCTCCACGTTGTGCAGCGCAGTGGCGCGGGCCAGCAGGTTGAAGGTCTGGAAGACGAATCCGATTTCCTTGTTGCGGATGCGGGCGAGTTCGTCGTCGTTCAGTTCGCTGACCAGATGTCCGTTAAGCCAGTACTTGCCCTGGCTGGGGGAATCGAGGCAGCCGATCAGGTTCATCAGTGTCGACTTGCCGGAGCCCGAGGGGCCCATGATAGCGACATACTCGTTGTGCTTGATGGCGAGCGAAATCCCCTGCAACGCATGGACCTGCTGTTCGGACCCCATGTCATAGGTCTTCCAGATATCGTCGACGACGATCACGTCGCCCTGCGGAACAGCCGAGCGGTTTACGTCCGGGTAGGCGGTCGCAGAGTGGTCCGCGTTGAAGGTGGCTTCGGTCGTCATCCAGAACTCCTGTTCAGCCGATGGCTGCGGCGAGGCATTTCGCGCAGGCCGCACTACTCATTACGTCTTGCGCTCGCACACAGTTCCCTGCGCCGGTCTTGCGCAAACGTCTTACGAACCGGACGAGTCGCTATCCTTCGGCGGTGCTATCGGCGTCGTATCGCGCTTCACAAGAGCATTATCCTTGAGATCGCGTAGTACATGGAAGGTTCCGGTGATGATTTCGTCTCCCGGTTTCACCCCACTGGTGACTTCGATATCTGTCGTTCCGGTGATGCCGGTGGTGACAGGGACGAAATGGGCGCGCAATTTGCCCTTTTCATTCTCGAGCACGAAGACTCCCTGAACCTGCTTCTGGCCATCGGCAGCCGGGGCCGGCTTGGCGCCGTGCGCATCTGGAGCGCGCATGGCAAGTGCCTGGATCGGAATGGCGACGACGTCATCTTTCCTGGCCGTCTGGATCTTCGCCGTCGTCGAAAGGCCCGGCCGCAGTTCGTCGGTGGGGTTATCCAGGGTAATGACGACCTTAAAGTCCTTGGCTTCTTCCTGGCCGCTGGTCGTCTGGCTGGTAGCAACGCCGGTGGACCGCAGCAGCGCCTGGTCACCCACTTCCGTGACGTGGCCCTTGAAGACCTTCCCGGGGAGAGCGTCGACAGTGACGTCGGCTGACTGCCCGAGAGCGACGTTGACGATGTCGGTTTCGTCGACCTTCACCTCAGCGGTAATGACCGACATGTCGGCGAGAGTCATCAAGGTTGAGCCCTGCGCGTTCTGGATGCCTTCAACCACGGTTTCACCTTCGCGCACGGGCAAATTCGTTACGATGCCATCAAACGGCGCGATGGCCACGGTCTTGCCCAAAAGATCGATATTGGCACGCAGCGTAGCCTCCTGCGTGGTCAGGTGGCCGCGTCCGGATTGCGTCTGGGCTTTGGCCTGGGCGAGAGCGGCATTGCTCTGGGCAAGGGTAGCTACAGCGAGGTCATAAGCCGCCTTCTTGGCGTCGTAGTCCTGCTTGGCCATGACCTGGGCGGCATAGAGGGCCTTGGCACGATCATAATCGAGCTTCTTTTGTTCGAGGTCGGCCTTGGCGTGTTCTACGTTGGCCTCCTGTGTCTTTTCCGCAGCGACTTCGGCGGCAATGTCAGTCTGGGCGGCGGCGATGGAGGCCTTCTGGCCTTCGACGTTGGCGCCCTGCTGGACGTTTTCAATGCTGGCGACCTCCTGGCCTCTCTTGACCTTGTCCCCTTCTTTTACATAGAGATGCGTAATTCGTCCGAACGCCGTCGCGCCCAGGTTGACGTAAGTCTTTGGTTTGATCTGGCCGGTTCCGCTGACGGTTGCGACCAGGTCTTTGCGAGCTGCCTTATCGGTAATCACTTTGGTGTATCCGGACTGCGCACGGATTACGGTAAAGGCAACAATGGCGGCGACGGCAACAACGACGACAATGACGATAAGAATCTTCTTCAAGCTCATATCCCTATGGGCGGATTTGCCAGCAATCACCTTTGGGGGGAACTACGCAAAACCGGGACCAATGGTTCCGGATAGCGTAGCGAGCACTAGTGATACATATGGAGTTCACGCGGCGTGAGTCGATTCCAATGATATCAGGTTGGTCACCGGCCGGGGCGCAAGAACGAGGCGTACGGTGGGTGCGGGCTCACGGACCGGCTCAGCTTCAGAATGGCACAGAACCGCTTGTATCTGACGTTACGAGTCCGTAAAATCAGAGGGCTGGATAGGAGCAGTCCGCGTCTTATGTCAAAAGGACGGTTTTCCCTGGTTTTTGCAGTTGCTTTGGGTACGTTTGCAGCAATTCCTGCCGTTCACGGGCAGCAAGCCGCCCCGTCCAGTTCCCAGGCCACTCCCAATTCGCAGAACTCAGACACTCAGAATCAGGATCCGCTTAAGCGGCAGCTCTCAGACAAAGAGCGATTCAAGCAGCAGAAGGAACTCAAGCAGGAGCTGCACGGGACGTACAAGAAGTGGGTGGACGAGGATGTCCACTGGATCATCACGGATCAGGAGCTGAAGGCCTTCAAGAGCCTTAGCAACGACGAGGAGCGCGACTCGTTTATCGAAGCGTTCTGGCAGCGCCGCAATCCCAATCCTGATTCTCCCGAAAACGAATTCCGGGAAGAGCATTACAGGCGCATCGCTTACGCCAACGAGCATTTTGCCGCCGGCAAGCCGGGCTGGAAGACGGATCGCGGCCACATGTATATCGCGTTCGGCAAGCCGGACGATATCGAATCGCATCCCAGCGGTGGTATGTATGATCGTCCGATCGCCGAGGGCGGCGGTCAGACGTCGACTTTTCCTTTTGAGATTTGGCACTACCGCTACTTGGAGGGCGTCGGCGACAACATCGATATCGAGTTTGTCGACACCTGCATGTGCGGCGACTATCACATGACCATCGACCGTTCGGAGAAGGATGCGCT
>DATHQX010000030.1:0-2004 GCA_035482295.1 Verrucomicrobiia bacterium | reverse complement strand
TCGGGCATGATCCGATATCTCTTGCGAAGATAATTATCTGTTTCCATACAGAAATGAAGAAAGCAAAGGTGTTCGGAGCATATGGCAGGCATTTGTCCGATGAGTTCGAGGACTAGAATTCGGCGAAGTTCGGCGTAATTCGATAATCATCATCGAATCGATGCCCTGTTTAACTAATTGATTTTATATAAGATTGGCTCCTCAGGTAGGACTCGAACCTACAACCCTTCGGTTAACAGCCGAATGCTCTGCCATTGAGCTACTGAGGAATGCCGTGTGGAGCACGTTTTGAAGACGCGCTGCGCTAAGACATTTATAGCAAAGACAGTTAATCCGGGTCAATTAACCGCTGAAAATGAACGACTTCGAGCGTCGCCCACGATGTGTACGGTTGTTGTTCCCTCTTCCCTCCCCTCCGCCGATTGCTATCGGTATGTCCACGATTATCACCGATTTTGAAATGGAGTGACGGTGAAAGTGGCCACCGATTTCTGGCAAGTTTTCGAGTTCAGGAGTGCCGAATTTGGGCTGGGAACACAGGCCTTCGTGTCTAGGATTGGTCGAAATTGGAAGAGCCAAGCATCGGTGTGACGATCGGGGCTACCACGTCTTCAAATGAAGCAGATCCCAAAGGGAAAGTCCTGGTTGTGGCTGAATTCAAAAAGGTGTTGACGTTGTATCTGGGAAGCGTATTGTCCGAGGACGCGGTGCCAGCGAAGTAAGAGTCGGCCCGGCCGTGACACTACCCGCTGTCGCGCCGCCTACGACCACGAGTGACCCCTTGGCATTGGTCATCTAGTGGAGCGGGACCACGAACGTGCGGCCCCAGGCGAGGAAGATCATGATCAACGCGAGGGCCGCGGCGGCGACCGTGGCGAGAGCCTCTTTCCGGGACGCATGGTACGCTGTCGCCCCAGCCATCACCACAGCGAGACCGAGCGCAGCCCGCGGCGTGAGCCATGTGGCAATGCTGACCGCGCCCGGAAGGACCAGTCCGAGCGATGCCACGACCTCCGCCCACGTGGCGATCGTCCGTTTGACCGGAATGTTCTGCTCGGCCATTATCTCCTTCAATCGGGGAGGCGGGAACAGATGCAGCACCGCATGCAGCATGAAGAGCGCGGCAAACAGAATTTGTAAGACCCACAGAGCAATGTTCATTACTAAGACTCCCTGCTCTTCACTTCGCATGAAGACCTGCCAGACAGGGTGCCGGCGAGTTCCGCCATGGTGACGACAGCCGCCTGCTTCGCGATAAGGTTGTTGAGCAGCATCGCATGCAACTCGTGATGTGGGTCGGCGCAGCAATCTCGGACGACCACCAAGCGATAGTCCAGATCGCCGGCGTGGCGAACGGTCGACAGCACGACGCCGCTGGTGTGGACACCGGCGAGCACCAGCGTGTCGATGCCGTTGGCGCGCAGCAGCGTCTCCAACTCGGTGCCAACGAACGGGCTGATGCGGTGCTTGACCACGATGGGTTCTCCCTCCCGTGCCGCTGCGGCCGGATGGATCGCGGCGCCTTCGCTCCCGTCCACGGCGATTCCATTTGCCTTCACCCAGCTGAACAGGGGGTTACGTGGGCTGACCTCGGGATGACCAGGCCGGAATGCGCCGACGACATGGATGACCATCATGCCCGCGTCCCGCGCCGTGGTGATCAGATCGGGTACGCGCGCGATCGCATCGGCGGACTGTGCAGCCGTCATGAACCTGGTAAGGACATCGACCTGATAATCCATCACCAGCAGTGCGGTATTCCGGGAATCGATGTGCGAAAGCTCAGGCATGGTTTTCTCCTCGCAGGCGATGCAATGTTGACGGCGGCACCTTACAACTTTTCATGGACATTCTTGCGCTCCTGACTTACCTCTATGAGATTCCAGCAGCGGCTTGCCTTGGGTACCTGATCCTGCAAACTTTTTGCCTGATCCTCCAGATGTCGAGCCGCAATCCGGTATTCACGCGCTTTATTCTGAGAGTATGTACTGAGGGAGAAGTGCC
>DATHQX010000029.1:0-18903 GCA_035482295.1 Verrucomicrobiia bacterium | reverse complement strand
AACCGCAGGTTCAGGATGACAATTCTGTGGTTCGATGCCCCGGCGACATGCTTCCACTGCCGGCGAACCGCAGGTCCTTCGCTTCGCTCAGGATGACAATTCAAGATTAGGGAGAGCGATCTCTGGATGACGGTTCAGATTTGGGGCAGCGATCTCTGGCTAAAAGCTAAAAGCTAAAAGCCAACGGGCGAATGGCTTACCCGCGGCCTTCCTAGCTTGCCGCTTCGGCGGCTTCGCTGGCGCCTTGCGCGCCGTACTCTTTCAGTTTGTTGTGCAGGGTCTTCAGGCTGATGCCAAGAATTTCTGCGGCGCGCGTCTTGTTGTTGTTTGTCGCCTCTAGCGTTTTCAAGATCAGCAGGCGTTCGGCTTCGTCGACCGTGGTGCCCACGCCGAGACGCACCGCATTCGCTTCCTGCACCGGCGCACGCGGAACCACCTGGCCAAATCCCGGAGGCAGGTGCCTCAGCTCGACCATCGTGCCATCGCAGACGATCACCGCGCGCTCCAGGGTGTTGCGCAGTTCGCGGACGTTGCCCGGCCACGCGTACGACTGGAAGGCTGCTGCGACCGGCTCGCTCAGGCCGGCGACGGTGCGGCTATGCTTCTCGTTCATGTCGGCAAGAATCGCCTGGCAAAGGGCGGCCAAGTCGTCCTTGTGCTCGCGCAGCGGCGGCAACTGGATATTGAAAACGTTCAGCCGGTAGAAAAGATCGTTGCGCAGATGGCCCTTCGCCACCGCGTCCTCTGGCTCTTTGTTCGTCGCGGCCAGCACTCGCACGTCGACCGAGGTCTCGCTCTTGCTGCCCAGGCGGCGCAGCTTGCGATCTTCGAGTACGCGGAGAAGTTTGGCCTGCGTGGCGATCGGCATCTCACCGATTTCGTCCAGCAGCAGCGTGCCTCCTTCGGCCAACTCGAAGCAACCGATACGGCGCTCCAGCGCGCCGGTGAACGCGCCTTTCTCGTGTCCGAAGATTTCGCTTTCGATCAGCGTCTCGGGAATTGCGGCACAGTTGATGGCGACGAACGGCTTCACCTTGCGCGGGCTGAGTCCGTGAACCGTGCGCGCGACTAATTCTTTTCCCGTGCCGCTTTCGCCGGTGATCAGCACTGACGCTGTGCTGGGCGCCACCATCTCGATGAGGCGGAAGACTTCCTGCATACGCTTCGACGGTCCGACCAGCGAGCCGAGGACGCCGATATCGCGCAGCTTGCGGCGGCTGGCTTCCAATTCGCGTTCGGTGCCGCGCAGGCGCGAGGCGTTTTGCAGAATGTTGCGCAGGCGCGTGGGATTAACCGGCTTCTCGATAAAGTCGAAGGCTCCGCTCTTCATGGCGCTGACGGCCGAATCGATGCTGCCTTGCGCGGTCAGGAGGATGACGGCGATCTGCTGCGGTTGCGCAGCGATGTGCTCCAGCAGCTCCATGCCATCCATGCGCGGCATCCGGAGATCGGTGACTACGATGCCGGGGTTCCACATCTCGACGGCCTGCAAGCCTTCCACGCCGTCGCAGGCAGTCTCGGCCTCATACCCCCAGGCGCGAACCAGCTCGGCCAGTCCGGTCCGTTCGTTCTCTTCATCCTCGACAATCAGAACTTTTTCTTGCGTCATGGGGAATGTCTCGCGCGATCAGCCTACGACGAAACCAGCTTATGGAGCTAAACAGAACAGCAGCTTAGATGCGAATCCGGGCTCCGCCGGTAGCTGCATTCCGCAACTCTATTGGAGCGGAGCGTTGGCAGCAGTGGCTCTGAATAAGGTATCACTTTCAAGCCACTTTGCACGCGAGGGGCGAATCACAACGAGGGACGCTACACTGGAACGGCTTGGTTGCGACAATCCTTCCAAGGCAGAGGGAGCAAGTATGAATCGTCAAGTGGCTGGTTTGGCTTTGATCGTCGCAGCCGCCGGTTTTTGTGTCGCGCAGAATCCCGCTGCCATCGCGGGCCATCTCCCGTTTCATTCTGAACTCTCCGCGATCGTCCAGTCAGAGCCGCAATCGTCGGCGAGCGCGCAGAACGCAACGGTCATCCGCATTGTGCTTTCCAAATCGCTGGACGCGAAAAAGCTGAAGGAGGGCGATCCGGTCGAAGCGAAGACCGAGACCGAACTCAGCGCGAATGGCTTGGTCGCACCACGTGGTTCGGTGATCAAGGGACACGTTACGCAGGCGTCGGCGCGCTCCAAGGGCGGGCAGCAGTCGTCGCTGGGAATTGCGTTTGACGCAATTGTGCTCAAGAACGGGCAGCCGATGCCGCTCAAGACCAGTATTCAGGCGGTTGGAGCTCCCCCCTACATGGGCCCGGGCACGATGGATGGCGAACCTGTGGCACCGGTTACAAGTGCTCCCGGCGCGCCCGGAAGTCCTTCGGTGGCCTCCCCGCCGATGCCCGGACAGGCCGGAGGCTTCCCTCAACCACCTTCTTCCCTGCCGCAAGACACCGGTGGGCAGCAAAGTGCGCCCAGTTCTGCTACTCTGAATGAGAAGTCAACCGGAGTGGTTGGGCTGCGCAATATGCAGCTTCAATCCGCTTCGACTCTTACTTCGAGCGGGAAAGACCTCAAGCTGGACGCCGGCACCGAGATGATTCTGCAGGTACAAAGTCAGTAAACAGCCCTCGTTCGGAAGATAAGAGCCCGAATATAAAAGCTTTGTTAATCTTTGCCATTGGGATACAATGGCGTGCTGTTGTAAGCAGGAGATTTGCCTGCACTTGTACCATTTAAAAAATCTAAGTTTGAACCGAGCTAGGCCACTTTGCTTACGGTACTGCTGAGTTCCGGAGGATCAAGAATGTCTTCTAGTATTAGCGTAGTCCCGACACGCCGTGTTGCGACAACCCTTGCGCTTGCTTTGTGTTTCTGGGGCACCTTTGCGGCAGCGCAGGTTACGATCCAGCCGAAGGCGGAAGTCTTCGCTGGTTATTCCTGGCTGCACCCGAACGGTTTCTATGTGGATGGTATCCCGACGACGGACCACACCGATGGTGTGGAAGAGTCGGTTGTGTACTATCTGCCGCAGGCTCATAACCTTGGCATCATGGCTGACTTCAGCCAGCACTTTGGCGTCAGCAACGAGAACATTAACTACTTCCTCGGTGGTTTGCAGTACAAGTACCACACCGACACGTTCTCGCCATATTTCCACCTATTCGCGGGCGCGGCTCGGCAGAGCTTCCCCCTGGATAACCAGTGGAACGCTGCGCTCGGCGCGGGCGGCGGTTTTGACTACTACGTAGGCAAGCGCTTCTCGATCCGCATCGCGCAGGCTGACTACATTTACAGCAACTTCTCGCAGGCGATTCCGGTAACCAAGTCGCAATGGAACAGCGTGCGTCTGTCGACCGGTATCATGTACAACTTCGGCAGCTACTACGTGCCGCAGCCCACCGCAGCTTGCACGGCGCAGCCTACCGAAGTTTGGTCAGGCGATCCGGTAACGGTGACCGCGACGGGATCGAACTTCAACCCCAAGCACACGATCATGTATTCCTGGACGACGAACGGCGGCAAGCTGAGCGCCTCCGACAAGCAGTCGGCCCAGGTCGATACTACGGGGGTGGCGCCAGGCAGCTACTCCGCCAACGCCTCCCTTACCGATCCGAAGCTGAGGAACGTTGACACCGGTTCGCATTCCTTTATCGGCAGACCTGATCCGGTCAAACCGGCTACCTGCGCTGCGAATTTCGTCATCAAGCAGCCGCAGCCGCCGACCGTGACTTGTACGGCTGATCCGACCACCATCGCGGTTGGCCAGTCGTCTACCATCACCATGACCGGCAACGATCCGCAGGGATGGCCGCTGACCTACTCGTGGTCGACCTCCAGTGGACAGTTGAGCGGCGGTACCGCCAACACGACCACTCTGACGGCTACCAGTGCCGATGCGGGCACCACCATGACCGTAACCGGAACGGTTACGGATGCACGTGCGAACCTGAGTGCGACTTGCACGGCGTCCGTCAACTCTCCGCAGGTCATCAGCTGCGGCAAGATCGAAGATTGGGGCGAGTGTACCTTCGAGAAGAACCCCAAGAAGCCGTGGCGTGTAGACAACGATTGCAAGGACGTCCTGGACAAGGTAGCGTTGCGCCTGCAGCAGATGCCTAACGGCAAGCTGGATGTGCTGGGCTACACCGACGAGAAGGAAGTCGTTACCGAGAAGACTCTTGGTGCGCAGCGCTCCGTCAACGTCAAGTACTACCTGACGACCGACGGTCCTACCAAGATCGATCCGAGCCGCATCCAGCCGCGCGACGGCGGGACGCAGGGCAAGGCGACTCACTTCTACTTCGTCCCCGAGAACCTCTGCACTGATCAGTCAGAGCAGGGAACCGCGGTCGACGAGACCCAGGTACAGCCGCAGTCGCGTAACGCGGCTCCTAAGAAGAGGTCACACAAGGCCAAGGCAGCAGCGCCGGCAACAACTCCTGCGCAGTAGGCTAAGTGCTTGGCTTAACCACAAAGCCGGTGAGAGGGAAAACCTCTCATCGGCTTTTTCTAATTGCAGCCGGGAATTTGCGGAAGCGTAATACTGCCGCGCAGCCCGCGGTATGATCGTGTAGGTTCACTAAGGTAGAGATGGCAAGGGGGACAGTGTTGTCTGTGATGTCGAAACGATCCGGGACGATTGCAAAGCTGTTGTTGTGCGCTGGGATATTGCTTACCACGTATTCATTCGCGGCTGACTGGCGAATGATAGGACCAGATGGCGGAAACGTACGCAGCCTGGCGTATGACCCCTCTAATCCGAATCACATACTGCTGGGTACGAGCGCCGGCCAGGTCTTCGCCTCGCAGGACGGCGGTAATTCCTGGACGCTGTTCGCGCACCTGGGTACGGGAGAGGATTACGTCCTCGACCACATCATTTTCGATCCCACGAATCCGACGACGATTTATGCGGCCGGGTGGGATCTGTTCGACGACACCGCAGGCGACGTGTTCCGCTCCGATGACGGCGGCCTCACGTGGAAAGCGTTGCCGGGTACGCACGGAAAATCCATTCGAGCTCTGGCTATGGCGCCGAGCGACCACAATACCCTGGTGATCGGCGCACTCGACGGTGTGTTCCGTTCGCGTGATGGCGGTCAAACCTGGTCGAAGATGACGCCGGAGAATCCGGAGATCATGGAGAACCATTCTTCCATGAAGAATTTTGTCTCGGTGGCCGTGGATCCGCAGAACCCCGATGTGGTTTACGCCGGCACCCGGCATCTGGCCTGGAAGACCTCGGACGGCGGACAGAATTGGCACAATGTGAAAGACGGCATGCTGGATGATTCCGACGTTTTCAGCATCATCGTCGACCCAAAGGTTCCGTCCAAGGTTTATGCCAGCGCCTGCTCCGGCATCTACAAGAGCGATAACGGCGCAGAGCTTTTCCATCGCGTGCAGGGACTGCCTCACTCCGCCATCCGTACTCGCGTGCTGAAGATGGATCCGGAACACAGTTCGACCGTCTATGCGGGCACCACCGGAGGCTTGTGGAAGACGGTTGATGGCGGCGCCAGGTGGACGCTGGTGACCTCCGAGAGCGTCATCGTGAACGACGTGCTGATCGATCCGCGTGATTCGGGACGAGTCCTGGTGGCTACCGACCTCGGCGGAGTATTGGCCAGCAACGATGGCTTCGCTCACTACACCTCATCCAATCGCGGCTTCTCTCACCGTGTGGTGGGCGATGTCGTGGTAGATCGCAAGGATCCCAACCGTCTTTATGCGGGGGTTGCCAATGACCGCACGGCGGGCGGCGTCTTCATCTGGGACGACACTGGAAAGCACTGGCGGCAATCCAGCCGCGGCATTGAAGACCGCGATGTTCTCAGTCTGCAGCAGGCGGAAGACGGAACGCTGTTCGCGGGCACCAATCACGGAATCTTCTATCTGGATCCGGGAAGTGAGACCTGGAAGCCGGCGAGCATGATTATGGGCACGGTTCCGGAGTGGAGACCGAAGGAAGTTGTGCCGGAGACGCCTGCTCCCACGAAAAAGTCGACGAGAACTTCGACAGCTGCGCATAAGAAGACCACAGCGAAAGCTAAGGCGCCGGTGGAACCGGTGATTCCGCCCGCAACCGCACCGAAGATCCGCAGTCTGTCGCTGGGGGACAATGCCTGGTTTGCCGCTACCAACGAAGGCCTGTTCATCAGCGTGGATCACGGTAAGAAGTGGTACGGCGAACTGGTCGAAGGCGAGGGCGGCCTTGTGGCCGTGAATAGCTATAGCGACGGAAGCGTGACGCTGGTCACCAACAAAGTGGCCTTGCTTTCCCACGACTGGGGCAAAACCTGGGGCTCGCTTCAGATCCCCGAATATGCCAAAGGCCTCTACAACCTGACGATGATGCCGGATTCGTCGCTGTGGCTGGCGGCCCGGGAAGGCGCGATGGAGTCGGTCGATGGCGGTCAGACATGGCGCTACGTCGTAGGCGGACTGCCCAACAAGGATGTGCTTTCGGTGCGCTACGATGAAGCCGGCCAACGGCTGCTGGCAACCGCGCTGCACGAACATGAAATCTTCGCGAGCACGGACAAGGGGAAGACCTGGCAGCGCATCGGAAAATCGGATGTGGCTATCGTCAGGGCTATCAACTATCAGGGGCGCCTGCTCGCCATCTCCAGCCATAATGGTCTGCTATTGCAGGACAGCGACGCCGTTCCGAAAACGCCGGAAAAGGCTGCTGCCACCTTCGGAACGCAGAAGAGTAGCCAATAGCGACCGAACCCGTAACAATTTTGCAACGGGAGGCCGTCCGCCTTCCGTTTTTCTTTTGCCATGCGCTGTTCTTGCCATTTTTACAAGGGGGCCGATGTCGGGGCCCACGAGTGGTGGATTTCCGTTTTAGGCAACCACACTTAACGAATGTGATTCATACGACTTCGGCGCCTACATGCATCGGAGTCCCGGGTTTATCATGAACACCTAGAGGCTACGGCTGTCTGTACCTATGAATACCTGTAAAACGATTGCCCCTGTTGTAAGAGCTGTTTGCTTTTGTGTACTGCTCTTCTGCTTATCTATTGCGGCGGTTGCTTCGGACTGGCGTTTGATCGGACCCGAGGGCGGCGACGTTCGCAGTCTGGCATACGATCCGTCGAATCCGAATCATATCCTGCTGGGAACCAGTGCCGGACAGCTGTTCAACTCCCAGGATGGCGGCGCCTCCTGGTCGCTGTTCGCTCATCTCGCGACTGGCGACGATTACGTGCTGGATCACATCATCTTCAATCCCCAGCATCCGCAGACCATCTACGTAGCCGGCTGGAGTCTCTACAACTCCGATGAAGGCGACGTGTTCCGTTCTGACGACGCGGGTCGCACCTGGCGCGCGTTGCCGGGCGTGCACGGAAAGTCGGTGCGCACCATGGCCATGGCGCCCAGCAATCCGGATGTTCTGGCGATCGGCGCGCTGGAAGGCGTTTTCCGTACCAACGACGGCGGTCAGACCTGGATGCAGATCTCGCCTCCCAATCATGCCGAGATCAAGGACATCGAGTCGCTGGCCTTCGATCCGCAGGACCCCGACATTCTTTACGCCGGCACCTGGCATCTGCCGTGGAAGACCACGGATGGTGGCGCCAACTGGCACAGCATCAGCCACGGCATCGCCTTTGACTCCGACATGTTCAGCATCATCGTCGATCCCAAGAGTCCGGATACGGTGTATGCCAGCGCCTGCTCGGGCATGTACAAGAGCCAGAACAAAGCGGAGCTGTTCAAGCGCATGCTCGGCCTGCCGCACTCGGCGATGCGCACCCGCGTGCTGAAGCAGGACCCGGTGCGGCCCAACATCGTCTATGCCGGCACCACCGGTGGATTGTGGAAGACCGTGGACGGTGGCGACAAGTGGAAGCTGGTCTCGGATGACAGCGTGATCGTCAACGACGTCATGATCAGCCCCGACAATCCGGACCACGTGCTGGTGGCCACCGATCGCGGGGGCGTACTGGCCAGCAACAATGCCTTCGCAACCTATGAGACTTCGAACCGCGGCTTCGCCCATCGCGTCATCGGCGGTGTGGTAGTCGACAACAAGGACCCGAACCGCATTTACGTCGGCGTGGTGAATGACAAAGATCTCGGCGGCATCTTCGTCTCCGATGATGGAGGCACGAGCTGGCGCCAGTCGAACCGCGGCCTGGATGAGCGCGACATTCTCAGCCTGCAGCAGGCGCGTGACGGTGCGATGGTGGCCGGCACGAATCATGGCATCTTTTACGTGAACTCGCTGGGCAGCGAGTGGGCGCCGGCCAGCATGATCATGGGTCCGCAGCCGCAGGCCGAAGAGAAGCCAGCTCCGGCGCAGACGACGGCCACCCATTCCGGCAAGAAGACCACCGCGCACACAACTACTCACACGGCGGTAGTTCGCAAGCCCGCGGTCACCGAACATCCTATCCCGCTGTCGGAGACGCCGCGCATTCTGGCACTCGATCTGAATGGCGACAAGTGGTACGCGGCGACGACCGAGGGTATCTTCATCAGCAGCGATCACGGGCAGAAGTGGTACGGCGGCCCAGTCGAGGGCGAGCGCGAGTTCATCGCGGTGAACAGCTTCGCCGACGGTACCGTGGCTGTGGTCGCTCCCAAGCACGCCTACACCTCGTCGGATGAAGGCAAGACCTGGACCCAGGTCAGCATGCCGCAGTATGTGACCGGGCTATACAGCCTGTCGCAGGTTGGCGACGGCTCGCTGTGGATGGGCACGCGCGAAGGCGCGCTGCACTCGCATGACGGTGGCAAGAGCTGGGAGCACGTGCTCGGCGGACTGCCGGCGCGCAATGTCTACGTGGTGCGTTACGATGCCGCGTCCCAGCGTCTGCTGGCGACGGCGCAGCAGACCCATGGCGTCTTTGAGAGCAAGGACAACGGCCAGACGTGGCAGAGCACCCCGGATACCGGCGTTTCGATTCGCGCTGCGCTGAACTTCCAGGGCAAGCTGCTGGCGGCCTCGTCGTACAACGGCCTGCTGCTGCAGGGCGACGGCGGCGCCTCGTCGGAGACGGCGCATGTGGGACAAGGCAGCTCCACATCCAGCCGGCAGTAGTCGACAATTAAATTTCGCTAACCGAAAGGGAGGAAGCAGGCATTCCTCCCTTTTGCTTTTGCAGTGAGAGCGAGAAATATCTGATCCGGGAAAATACGGTCCATTGCTTCCGGCGTTGGGAACCTCGTAAGGTCCTGTAGCTCAGTACGCTTTGCGGAAAGCGCTGCCGAAGGGTTTCAAATCGGAATGCGGCGCGCGCAGAGTGAATAGGGAGTCGCCACCCCATCAGCCGTAAATCCAGCAAAAACAATCACTAAGTTTTCTGAGCCGCTTTGGTCAGCTGTTTGCTTCTAGAAAAGCCGTAGCAAGCAAACTCCGATCGAGAAGGCAGCAGACCATGAATACCAACGGCGACCGGCTGCAGGATAGGGCCGTACTTTCCGGACAAGCGGTGATCCAACGCAAGCCAAGAATGGCGGCCATCAGTGCAATGCCTGGAAACGCTGGCGTGAATGCGGGTTGCGCGGACGTGGGCTGCCTGCCAGATATAGGCGAAGATTTGCCGTGTGTCGTGATGTCCTCCTCCTGCGGTGACCATGAGGGGCATGTCGTGCAGAAGGCATGCCCCTCGTCTTCCGGCTGTCGCGAATGCGCCGAGTTGCTGCACGAACTTTCCAACGTGATGACCTCGGTGCTGACCAACGCTCAGGTGCTGGGCTGGAAGCTGCCGCCTTACAGCCATTTGAAACGTCCGGTGCGGGAAATGGAGCGCGGAGCCCAGCGCAGCGGCGAACTGCTGCGGCGTCTGATGCAGCGTTGCACGGAGGAGGCCTAGGCGGAGAGGGTGTCGACGAGCCAGATCGGCGAACCTTCGCGGCAAGGGAAAGTTTCTGACGGAAGAGGCAGGTGTTGGACTGATCTGGGTTAACCGCGGCGCGTGACAAGTATTTTGGCGACGGCTGACCACTGGCTACTGACCACTGACAACTGTTCACTCTCGGTGACCGGCTCACAACTCGATGTGACCTGTGTACTAGCAGGGATTTCCCAAAAAGGGATGATAGTAACGAGCGCTTAAGAAAGCGTGTGCACGGCGGAAGGGAACCAGCTTCCACCGTAAAGGGGCGAATCCAAGTGATTGCAGTAGAAGATCTTCCAGCCACTGAGCCGACCGTTACGACCAGCCTTTTGAACCTTCTGATCATCGAAGATGAACGCTCCGTAAGAGAATGCTGCCGCGACGTGGCGCGCTCGCTCGGATTCAACGTGCGAGCCGTCGAGTCGCGCGAGGAAGCCAGCCGTGCGCTGGAAGCCGCCAGTCCGGACGTCGTGCTGCTGGATTTGCGACTGCCCGGCGCAAGCGGCCTGGATGTGCTGCGTGATTTGAAGCGCCAACTGCCCGAGTGCGTCGTCATCGTGATGACCGGCTTTGCCACCGTGCAATCGGCGGTGCAGGCGATGAAGCTGGGCGCCTACGACTACATCACCAAGCCATTCAATTTTGAAGAGCTGCGGCTGGAACTGCAGCGGGTTACCAGTCATTTGAAATTGACAGCCGAGAACCGCGTGCTGCGCGATCAGCTGAAGTCGAAGCAGGGCTTCGGGCAACTGGTTGGGCACTCACCGGAGATGGAGAAGCTCTATCGCATCATCGCCAAGGCCGCGCACAGCACGCATCCGGTGCTGATTCTGGGCGAGAGCGGTACCGGCAAGGAGCTGGTGGCGCGCTCGATTCACTATTCGGGGCCTTGCAAGGACAAGCCATTCATCCCGGTGGACTGCGGCTCGCTGGTGCCCACGCTGATCGAGAGCGAATTGTTTGGCTACGTGCGCGGCGCCTTCACCGGCGCGGTGCGCCCGAAGGAGGGTCTGCTGGCGACCGCCGAGGGCGGCACGATCTTCCTCGATGAGGTCGGCGAGCTGCCGGTCGATCTGCAATCCAAGCTGTTGCGGGCGATTCAGGAGAAAGAGATTCGGCCGGTAGGCGGAACGCGCGCCATTCCCATCAACGTGCGCATACTGGCGGCCACTAACCGAGACCTCGATACCGCCGTCATGCAGGGCACCTTCCGCCGCGACCTGTACTTCCGGCTGAACGTGCTGACCCTGCGCATACCGCCGCTGCGCGAACGTAAACAGGATATTCCGCTGCTGATTGGCCACATCCTGGAGCGCATCAACCACGCCACCCAGAATCAGCACAGCCTCGGAGAAGATGCATTGCGGCTGATGCTGGATTACGATTGGCCGGGCAACGTACGCGAATTGGAGAACTGCCTCGAGCGCGCTTGCACCACCTGCTCGCTGCCGACCATTCACGTCTCCGATCTGCCAACCCAGCTGCAAAACTTCACCTTGCAGGCGCAGCCGGAGAACCCGCCCGCTGCCCCGACGGGCATCACGCCCCTGGATCAACTGGAGAAGCAGGCGATTCTGGATGCGATTCAACTGCTCGGTGGCGACAAGCTGGAGGCTGCGCGCCGCCTGGGCATCGGCAAGACCACGCTGTATCGCAAACTGAAGGAGTACGGTTCGGCACTGTGACGGAGCCGGCTTCCGGAAGTGCCGGCGATCGGCGCCGGGAGCGTGCGGAGAAAAACTCAACCTCAGCCATAGCGGTTCCGACTGACGAAAGCCGTCTGCGCGTCAGACCGGTGAAGTGTGCTTAGCGGCGGCGAAAAGGGGAAACGATGATTCTGCTGGTGACAACATCTGCGCGAGCCCGGGAGTGTGCCGCGGCGCTGGAACAGGGAACGGGGCACAAGACTCATGTGGCGGCCACGGTGCCGCAAGCCCTCCATCGGCTGGAAGCGGCCGAGTATGACGCGCTCGCCGTCGATCAGTCGCTGCTGGAAACTGATCTGCGCGCGCTCGATACCTTGCTGAACCGCTCCGGCATGGCGATGCCGGTATACGTCAATCTGGGACTGCACGGCACCGACAGGATCACGCGCGAGGTTCAGGTGGCGCTGCGCCGTCTGGACAGCGAGAAGGCCCTGGCCATGCAGTCTGCCGGACGGCTGCTGTCGAATCAACTGCGCAACAACCTCACCGGAATCCTGCTGATCTCGGATCTGGCGTTGCGGCAGAAGTCGATCTCGCCCGACGTTGCCGATAAAGTGAAATCGGTACGCGACCTGGCAGAGAGGATGCGCGGTCAGCTGGGGAATTCGTGAGAGGGACGGAGAAGGGTTGAGCGCATAGTTCTGCAGATGGATATTGCTGACGTGAATTGTTCTGCAGGCGCGAATCTTCCGGCAGGTGGAGTTGGGCCCTCTCGTCGCGTTATCGCGAAAGCTTTGTATCAGGGCACGACGTCAGTCGTGCCCTCATCACGGCCCTGCCGGAGGAATGCTGCGCACCGTGGGACGGTTGTTACGTCATGTTAAGGACGCGTACTCTCATGCTCCAAAGGAAAACTGCTGCTGAGCAATCAGAGTCTGCTTCCGTTGCTGCTGAACTAGAGACACGCAGAGCTGAATTCCGGCCCGCGTACAACTCCAGAGTAGAAACACGACTCCTATCAGGTGGAGGTGGGGAGTCTATGCTTTGGACAATTTTTGCGATCTTGTTGATTTTGTGGTTGTTGGGTTGGGGCTTCCACGTTGCCGGCAGTCTCATTCACCTTTTGCTGGTGCTGGCTGTCATCGTGCTCGTTATCAACCTGGTGACCGGCCGAAGAACGGTTTGAAGCAAGCAGCAACTAGCCACTAGCCGCCTGTGCTCTCACTCATAGCTCTTAGCCCACTTCGTCTTGGACCGTCCCTTGGGAGTATCAGTGGCGCTGTGGGTAGAGGCCAGGCGGAAACGCCGCCTGGTGATTGCTAGCCGCCAGTTGCTAGTAAGTTCTTATTCCGTGCGCAGCGCCTTCATTGGTTCCACCGATGCTGCGCGACGGGCAGGCAATGAGGCCGCCAGCATCGCGACGCAGGCCACGATCACAGTTCCGGCCAGCAGCGTCAGCGGATCGCCGCCGCTGATTCCGTAAAGCTGGCTTTGCAGCAGCCTTCCCAGCAACAATGCGACAGGCACGCTGAACAGCAGGCTCACGCCGCAAATCCACAGAACATCCTGCAGCACCAATCGCACCACGCTGGAGCGCTGTGCGCCCATGGCCATGCGGATGCCGATCTCGCGCGTACGCTGGGCCGTCGAGTACGCCAGCACGCCATAGAGTCCGATTGCAGCCAGCAGCACCGCAAGAATGCCAAAGCTGGCCGACAGCAGCGCAATCAGCCGCTCATTCGACAGACTGCCCGACACCTGCTCGTCTTCGGTTTGCAGGCCGGTGATGGCCAGCTTCGCGTCCAGTTCACGTATGGCGGAACGGACTTCGGCCTCGCCGCTCTTTGGATCCTGCCAGGTGCGTATCAGGTAGTTAATGCTGTTCAGCTCCGGGCTTTGCAGCATGGAGCGATAGCCGGTCTGCCTTATCGGGTCACGTACCGAGTGATGCTTGGTGTCGCCGACCACGCCGACGATCTGGGTATCGAATTTCTTGTTGTCGCCGCCATCGAAGGCGATCATCTGCCCGATGGCGTTTTGTGGACTGCCGAAGTATCGCTTCGCCAGCGCCAGATTCACCACCGCAACCTTCGCCGTCGTGGACGTGTCCTGCTCGGTGAAGAAGCGGCCGGACAGAAGCGGAACCTTCATGGTAGTGAAGTACGCCGGCGTGACCCACGGCTCCTCGACATTATCGTCGTCACTGTTGCTGGCTTTGAGGCCGGGAACCGATATGTTGCCGGTCTCATCGTCGCCCGCCAGGTCGGGATCGTCGGTAGCGGCGACGGAGCGAACGCCCGGCAGCGCCGCCAGCTTCTCGAGCACGCGTTGATTGAGCGCCTGCATCTGGTTGGCCTGATATCCGGCGAAGCGCGGATACAGTCTGAAGGTCACCAGATGATCGGTAGCGAATCCGACGTTTACCGATTGCAGATTGCGCAGGGTGCGCACGAACAGGCCGGCGCCAACCAGCAGCAACAGGCTGACGGCGATCTGCGCGCCCACCGAAATTCGCCGGAAGCGCAGCGGACTTCCCGATGCCGTCGCACTCTGCTGCTTCAGCGAGCTCACCAGGTTGGGCCGGAAGAAGCGCAGCGCCGGGGCAAGGCTGAACAGAATGCTCGCCGCAAACGCGAGTCCGAAATTGAAGAACAGGATGCGCGTGTCGGGATGAGCCGAGAGGGGAATCTCCATCATCGGATCGGTGAAGGTGGTACGCAACAGCACGCTGCAAATCGCCGGAGCCAGCAGCAAGCCGAGTGCACCGCCGACGCCGCCGAGCAGAATACCTTCCAGCAGCAGTTGCCGCACGATGCGCCAGCGTCCGGCGCCCATGGCATAACGCACCGCCATCTCGCGGGTACGGCCCGCGGCGCGCACCAGCAGCAAGCTGGAAATATTGACGCAGGCCATCAGCACCAGCAGTCCGACCATGCCCATCAGGATGAGCAGCGGCGTGCCCATCTGGTCGCGCAGGGGCGAGAAGCCGCGTGCGCTGTCGAGCAGCTGAATGTGGGACTCGTCGAGAAAAAGCCGCCGCGTGCGCTCGGAGTGATAGCCGAACAGCTTAAGCTCCTCGGCGCGAATCGCGTGCCACAGCGGCTCCAGGCCAGCTTGCGCCTGCGTGCGCGTCTCGCCAGGCTTCAGCCGTCCTTCGATGGTGATCCAGTGCGACTCCCGGTTTTCCAGGTCTTGCCAGCGCGGGGTGATGATGTTTTTCATCGACGCGGCGATGAAGACGCCGGGCGTCTCGCCCGCGACGATGCTGCGGAATCCCGGCTCTGCCACGCCAACGATGGTGAAAGGCTTCGCGTTTACCAGCAGCGTCTTGCCGATGACGCCGGGGTCGGAAGCGAAGTTGGTCTTCCAGTAATTGAAGCCGAGGACGACGACCGGGCCGCTGTTGGCCGCGTCATCCGAAGGCAGAATTAACCGGCCAATGGCGGGCTGCAGTCCGAGCACTTCGAAGTAATTGCCGCTGACCAGCTCTGCCTCGATCAGGTCGGAGCGCTCTTTCCACTGCACGCCGACATACTTCTCGTCGTTGGCGATGAGGCCGCTGAAGACGCTGTTTTTGTCGCGCAGGTCGCGATACATCGGGTAGGAAAAGAAATCCTTGTCGTCGCCACCGTAGTTATTGGTGTGGCCGGGCGTCTCTCCCGTGGAGCGCAGGCGGACAAGCTGTTCGGGATGGCTGACCGGCAGGCTGCGAATGAGCACCTGATCGAGCAAGGTGAAGATGGCGGTGCTGGCGCCGATACCGAGCGCAAGCGTGACCACCGCGATCAGCGTGAACAGCGGCGATTTACGGAACTGGCGAAGTGCGTAACGAAAGTCGGTCATAATGGCAACACTTAGTGATCAGCAATTAGCAACTAGTATTCAGCTCTTAGTCCGCAGCTCGCAGCTCCGAGCTGGCGACAAACCGTGTGCACAACCACGCATCGACCTCGTCGGCAACACCTTGACCGAATGCTAACCGCCAAATGAATGAAAAGCTAATTGCTAGTTGCTAATTGCTGGTTGTTAGTTCATTCCGTCCTTAACGCTTCCATCGGTTCGATTGAGGCGGCGCGGCGTGCGGGCAGATACGTTGCCAGCAGCACTACCATCAGCAGCAATCCGACGGCGGTGATCCAGGGCAGCAGCGCGAGCACGCCGACCTGAAACAGCAGGCTGGAGAAGACGCGTCCCAGCGCCAAGCCTGCAACTACGCCGAAAGCAATGCCAATGATCGCCAGTCGCATTCCTTGCTTGAGCACCAGCATCAGCACGCCACGGCGCTGAGCGCCAAGCGCCATGCGTACGCCGAGCTCGCGTGTGCGCAGGCCGACCGAGTAGCTGATGACGCCGTACAGTCCAATGGCGGCCAGCAGAAGCGCCAGAGCCGCGAAGGTCGTCAGCAAGAGGACCACGAAGCGGCGTCCGATCAGGGATGCGTCGACGCGCTCCTGCATGGTCTTGACGTCATACAAAGAAATGCTCGCATCTACATCGTGAACAGCGGCCGCCACCTCACCGGTCAGACTCTCGGGAGACAGCGAACTGCGCAGGATGATCGAAGCGTTGCCAACCGGATTCTGCGGCAGCGAGAGGAAGTAGAATCCCTCGTCGCCGTCAGCTTCGAGAGACGTGGACTTGGCATGCTTCACGATGCCGACGATCTGATACCACGGTCCGTCCTTTGGATCGAAGCCCAGGTACTGCCCGACGGGATTTTCTCCCGGCCAGTACTGCCGCGCCAGGACGTCATCGACCACCGCAACTAACTGCGTACCGTGGCGATCCTGCTCGGTGAAGGTCCGTCCCGTCAGCACCGGAATGCGCAGGGTCGAGAAGTAGTCGGAGCTGACAACGCGAATGCCGCCATGCGGTCCGGGATCATTCGGGCCAACCGGTTTGCCTTTGACCACGAAGCTGTTGAAGCCGCCGTTGTTATCGAAAGGAATGCTGTCAGCCATGGCGGCGCTGCTCACGCCAGGGATGGTGCGTAGACGTTCTCCCAGCGCGGTATAGAAGGCTGCCTGCTTTTCGTCCTTGTCATACACTGTGGGAGGCAGGGAAACAGTTCCCGAAAATACGTTGCCGGCGTCGAAGCCCAGCTCGACGCGCTGCAGCGCCTGCAAGCTGCTCAACATCAAACCCGCGGCAGCCAGCAGCAGCAGAGACAACGCCACCTGCGCCACGACTAGGGCCGAGCGCGCGCGCTGACGCGCTACGCCGGTCGTGCCCGAGCGGCTGCCATCCTGAAGGGCGCCGAACCATCCCGGCCGGGTGCGATGCCATGCCGGAACGACGCCGCAGAAGACGGAACACAATACCGCCGCCACAGTCACAAACCAAAGCACGGGCCCGTTGAACGCGGGATCGATGCGCGCGTTCAACACCGCAGGCAGCGAGCGCATCAGTATCGGCGTGGCGACCATGGCTCCCACAAAACCGAGGACTACTCCGATTGAGGTCAGAACGACACTTTCAACCAGCGCCTGCCGCAAGAGCTGGAAGCGGGAGGCGCCGAGCGCGACGCGCACGGACATATCGCGTTCGCGTGCCGAGGCACGCGCGATTTGCAGGCCGGCAATGTTGGCGCAGGCGATCAGCAGGACCATGCCGACGGCGATCAGCAACATGGTGAGCGGCGTTTGCATGGGACCCGCTGCGAACTCGTTCATCGGCAGACAGAACATTCCCCAACGCGATGCTCGGCCATAACTCTTGCTGCCTTCCGACTGCATGTTCTGCTCGGCCTTCATGTTCAGGTAAGCGTTGGCTCTTTCGACCGTCACACCGGGACGCAGCCTGGCGTAGCCGCCCATGTTTTCGTTGTAACGATAGTTCTTGTCGTGATAACGAGACGGCGGCAGCGCCAGCGGGATCCAGACATCTGCGACGTTCGGCCAGCGAAACTCCGGACCCATCACACCAACCACACGGTACGATTCCTGGTTCAGCGTGACGAAGCGTCCAACGACGTTAGGGTCGGAGCCGAACTGCTGCCGCCAGAGCTGATTGCTGAGCATCACCTCGTGCTCGCCTCCCGGCACGTCTTCTGCGGTGGTGAAGACGCGTCCGAGAATGGGCCGCACTTGGAAGACATCGAAGAAGCCGTCGGAAACTTTGCCGGCCTTGAGCAGAATCGGGTCGGCGTTGACGCGGCTCAGGTTGTAGTTCGAGACCTGCAATGCCGAGGCGGACTGAAAGATGTCTTTGCCGTCGGCGGCGTCACCGAAATCGGGCGCAGAGATGCCGATGCTCTTCAGATCGGCCAGCGCAAGGTAGCGCGCGCGCAGGGCAACCATGCCGTTCGCGTGAGGAACGCCGCTGGGATTGAGCAGCACGGCGTTGGTCACGGAAAAGACCGCGACGTTGGCGCCGATGCCGAGCGCCAGCGTCAGGATCGCAACCAGGGCGAAGCCGGGCGATTTGCGCAACTGGCGCACCGCGTAACGAAGTTCGTGTACGAGTTTGTGCATGGTTGAACTCCGAAATCGCAACTAGCAATTAGCAGCTAGCAATTAGTACACGGACTTTCGACTGCTTGCTCGTAATCGCCACTTCCACGACCGGTGAACGCGGCTCGCTCGATAGTGATCGTTCTCAATTTAGATATTGCCAAAGCTGACGGCTAACTCCTGAGCACCAATTGCCAGTCGCTAATTGCTAGTTGCTAGCAGCTAGCTGCTTCTTCCTCACTCCGTCCTCAGCGCCTTCATCGGTTCGATCGAGGCGGCGCGGCGCGCGGGCAGCATCGCAGCGCCGGCTACCACAAGGATTACCAAAACAATCGCCGAACCGATCACCAGCGGATCTGTCGGACTTACGTTATAGAGCTGGCTGTGCAGCATGCGTGAGAGCAGCATCGAGACTGGAATGGTTACCGCGATGCTGATGCCCGCCAGCCACAGGACGTCCGAGAGCACCAGTCGCACGACGGCTCGTCGTCCCGCCCCCAGAGCCATGCGGATCCCGATTTCCTGAGTACGCTGCGCGGTGCTGTAGGCGAGCACGCCGTAGAGACCGATGGCCGCCATCAACGTAGCCAGCAGGCCAAAGCAAACGGCCAGCATTGCGATCAGGTGCTCGTTCGAAACGCTCATCGCAATCTGCTCGTCCATGGTGCGCAGGCCGTCGACCACCAGCTTGGAGTCGACTTGCTGCATCGCCGCGTTGACGTCGGCCTTGGCCGCGTCGGGCGGTTGCCAGGTGCGTACGTAGAACTCGAGGAAGCCCTGATAGGGCGACTGCGACTCCGCGCGGTACATGGTTTCCCTGGCTTCAGTGCGCAGGTCCGCGTGCCTGGTGTCGGCCACGACGCCCACGATCTGGAGGTTGGCCTGACTCTTCAGGTTCCCATGATGCAATACCTTCCCCACAGCATTTTGCGCCGAGCCGAAATGCTTGCGCGCGAACA
>DATHQX010000028.1:0-13644 GCA_035482295.1 Verrucomicrobiia bacterium | reverse complement strand
TTCGGCGTCGAAGCTGAGGCCGTAACCCGATTTGGCTTCGACGGTGGTGGTGCCGTAAGAGGCCATCTCGTCGAAGGCGCGTAGGATGTGCACGACGAGTTCTTCTCTGGAGGCGTCGCGCACGCCGCGCAGGCTGGCGCGGATGCCGCCGCCGGCTTTGGCGATCTCTTCGTAATTCGCGCCCCCAATGCGCTTTTCGAAGTCGATAAGACGCGGTGCGGTGAAGGCCGGATGGGTGTGCGCGTCGACAAATCCAGGCAAAACGACTTTGTTGCAGCAATCGATTTCTTCGATGTTTCTGGAGCGCGCGAGTTCGTGTTTCGCGAGCTCGTCCGTCGTACCGACGGCAACAATCTCCTTGTCGCCGATTAGAACGGCTCCATCGGCGATGATGCCGAGGTCGGACATATTTCGGCCGCGTCGCGGGCTGCCGGTTCCGCGCAAGGTAAGCAGCTGCGCGGCGTGTGTGAGGAAGATGTTCATCGGTCGTTAACAGAGTAATTGCGGAAAGTCGGGTTGGCCAGAGCGTCGTTCGTAACCGGTGCATGTTGTCATCCTGAACGTAGGGTCCGCATGCATTTTGAGAACGCGGAGTCGAAGGATCGCTACACGGGAATTCATTTACAGCTATAGGGGTCTTTCGACTCCGCAGCGCCAAAGGCGGCGCTGCTGCGCTCAGGATGACAAGGCTCTGGTAGGGCGCCATCTCCACTAGACGCCTGCCGCTCTCGTCGGATACAACAATGCCATCCTAGATAGTGAGGAAATCGGCATCATGACAAAACCAACCATCGAGACTACCTGTTGCGTCGTCGGCGGCGGCCCCGCCGGCGTCATGCTGGGCTATTTGCTGGCGCGTGCGGGCGTGGAAGTAACCGTACTCGAGAAGCACAAGGATTTTTTTCGCGACTTCCGGGGCGATACCGTGCACCCCTCCACGCTTGAGCTGTTTTACGAGCTCGGCATCCTCGACGATTTTCTGAAGGTGCCGCATCAGGAGCTGACCGGGACCGGCGGGGTGTTCGGAGACTTCGCGTTTCGCGCCGCTGATTTCAGCTCACTACCGACGCACTGCAAGTTCGTCGCCCTGATGCCGCAGTGGGACCTGCTTGATTTTCTTTCGGGCAAGGCAAAGGCGTTCCCGAGCTTCACCCTGCGCATGCAGAACGAAGCCGTCGGTCTCATCGAAGAAGGCGGAGCCGTCCGAGGCGTGGTGTCGAAGACGCCGGACGGTGATGTGGAAATTCGTGCCGACCTGGTGGTTGGTTGCGATGGCCGGCACTCGCTCACGCGGCATGCGGCTCGCTTTGAAGTGCTGGAGTCGGGCGTGCCAATCGATGTGCTGTGGTTTCGCATCGGCCGCCAGGGCAACGATCCGGAGAACCTCTTCGGAAACATCAACTACGGCTCGGCGATAATCCTGATTCCGCGCGGCGATTACTTCCAGGCGGCGATGGTGATCCGCAAAGGCTCGTTCGAGCAGATCCAGCAAAACGGTATCGAAGCCTTTCGCGAGGACATCCGGCGCATCGCGCCGTTCCTCGGCCATCGCGTCGACGAATTGCAGGACTGGGATCAAATCAAGCTGCTATCGGTGCAGATTAATCGGCTGCGGCAGTGGTATCGCGCAGGGCTGCTGTGCATCGGCGATGCGGCGCATGCGATGTCGCCGGTTGGCGGGGTAGGCATCAACCTGGCGATTCAGGATGCGGTGGCGACGGCGAACCTGCTGGCCGAGCCGTTGCGCGAAGGGCTGCTGAGCGAAGAACTGCTGGCGCGGATTCAGGACCGGCGCGAGTTCCCAACGCGCGTGACGCAATTCCTTCAGGTGCAGGCGCACAAGGGGCTGCAGACGATCTTCCGCAATCCAGGGCCGGCGGTGGCGCCTTGGCAGATGCGAGCGGTGCTGAGTATTCCGGGGATTCAGAAGGTCACGGCGCGGGTGATCGGAGTAGGCGTGTTGCCGGAGCACATCAAGGGCGCACGGCCGGAGAAGAAGTGTCCGGTGCCGCTGCTGAAGCGAATTGCTATCGGCGCGGGGCTGGTTGCGGCAGGAGTGGTGATTGGGGCGAAGGTCATCAAGGCACAACGCCGGCGACAATATGCGTGGGGCGAATCGCGCGCTGGGTTCTAGCGGGGCGGCTTCTGGTGCGTGGAAAGCAGACCTCGCGCAAAAGCGGCGCTCGTGACGACAATTTTTCCAGTTCGAGGAGCATGAATTCTCAATCCGATTTGAGCAGCACTGAGCGCGCATTCAGGGCGCATCCGGCCCGGCAACGGGTTCATCAACTCTCAATTTGACGGGTCGGCGAGGCGGTGCTAATTTCTTCTTACACTGGAAAGGAGGGTGATCCAAAAATATGATATCTGACAGTAATTGTAGTTTCTCAAGTGAGGTGGCTGAGGCTTAGGGCTTCCGCTCTATTCCTCGCAAGACCCCTGATTTTCGGTGTCTGCCGCTGGGACCACTTGGAGTGGACAGCCTCAGGCCAATACCAACAGCTAACCGGAAAAGGCCCGCAGAGCGCGATGCGCCGCGGGTCTTTTTCTATTTCCGGTACTCTCTCAATTGGCGAGGTGATGAATGCAAGTTGCCGCTGGGCCCGGATTGACTGTTCCCGTACTTGAGACCGAGCGCCTGCGTTTGCGCGGACATCGTGCGGACGATTTCGGAGCGTCGTGCGCGATGTGGTCGGACCCTGCCGTCATCAAGCACACGACCGGCATGCCGCAGCCTGGCGAAGAGGTGTGGAAGCGGCTGCTGCGCTACGGAGGATTGTGGTCGATGCTCGGCTATGGGTATTGGGCGGTGGAAGACAAAGCGACTGGAGAGTTCGTTGGCGAAGTGGGCTTTGCGGATTTCAAGCGCGAGATGACGCCGTCGCTGGATGGCATGCCGGAGATCGGCTGGGTGCTGGCGTCACACACGCACGGCAAGGGCTTGGCGACGGAAGCGGTGAAAGCGGCGCTGGCTTGGGGCGATCAGCACTTCGGAACGGTTATGACCTGTTGCATCATTCATCCGGAGAACACGGCATCGATTCGCGTGGCCGATAAATGCGGCTACCGCGAGTGGCAGCGGGCGAAGTACAAAGAGCACGATGTGATCGTGTATCGGCGAGACGCAGCGAACTGAGCAAAAAAATGCCTCTGTGGCAGTTCCGGAGGGAGCCACCACAGAGGCCAGAGTTCCTTACATTGGCGCGCTAGAGAGCGCGTTCCTCACGCACAAAATCGAAATTACTGCGGCGCCTGCACGGGCACACCGGCCGGCGGCTTGCGCGGCGAAGGCGGTGTTGGTTGCGCGGCCGCCTGCTGCGCGGTCGCGGGAGCTGCGGCCGAACCTGTCGGCCCAGGCACCTGCGGAGTGGCAGCGGTCTGCTGCAGTCCGTGCTTGCCAATTGCGGCTTCACCGGGCTTCAGTTTGCGGCAGCAGCCGCTCACCATGTCGCCCTGCGGCAGATTGATCTGGCCCGAGTATGGATACGTTTCCTTGCGCACCGGATCCTTGCAACTTTCTTTTTGGATAGTCGCCGACAATCCGAAATTTCCGTTCATCGGTTCCAGACCGTTAGCGCGATGCCACTCCCACGCTTTCTCCATCTCGACCCAGTAGAAGTCGCCGAGAAAATCCTGATTGGGCTGATTCACTCCCAGGTAGCGCGCTGCACCGTCGGTGAACTGAACGCTCCACTTCGGTCCGTATCCAAAGCAAACAATGTCAGGAGGATTCGGTTCTTTGGTTTCGCCGATGTTCTGTATCAGTGCGCCGTCACTTTTAGGAATACTTGGACCTTCTGAGGTCGTCGCCGGTGTTGCGGGTGGTGTGGCAGCAGGTGCTTGCGCATCTTGAGCCGCGGCAGAGATTGTCGATGCCAGGCAGAGCAGCAACAGACTCAGCCATAACGTTGTGCGTGTCATTCCAGCCCTCCCGAAAGAATGATGGTCTATGCAAATGTGCTACACGTCAACCCACCAAAGTGCCTATAATTGAGGGCCTCTTATTTCTCACTACAACGGGAATTTACAAGACTCGGCTGCCTCACGCCTACTGCTTTGTCATGCGCTCTAGTCCCTTTCGGACTACCTGCTCGATGGTCTCGCGGAGGCCCATGGCCGGGAGGGCGTCGGCGCTGACCCAGCGCACGTCGCTTGCGTCGCTACCGGCACGGGCTTCGCCGCCCAGCGGCCGGCACAGGTAATCGATCAGGACGTAATGGTACTGGGTGCGACCCAGCGTATCGGTGAAGATGCTGTCGAAGACGTCGAGCACTTCGCCGGGTTCGACTTCGAGGCCGGTTTCTTCGAAGACCTCGCGACGAACGCCGTCGCGCAGTTTCTCGCCGAGCTCGAGCATGCCGCCGGGGACGGACCACTCGCCGCGAAGAGGGTCGGTATCACGGCGGACGAGTAGGACGCGGCCGTTCTGCACGATGACGGCTCCGACGCCGATGATGGGATGTTCGGGATAATCGCGTTTCACTGGGGTGTGTGCCGCCGGCTAGAGTGCTCAACTTCTTAGAGTGTACGTTTGATGCACCTGAAGGTGCGCTCCTTCAAAGCGTTCTTCGCTCAAGTGAAGGCGTCGGCCTTCTGCGCTCATTGCGTGTCGGTGCGATTCCAATTGCTCATGCTGAACAGGTCCGAGGGGCTGAAGCCAACTACCTTCCAGCCCTTGGTTTCCAGCTTCAACTGGAAGCGCGCCTGAACGCTGCGGCGGGCGGCTATCAGGCTGGCGTCGTAGGGCAACGCGTCAATATCGATGTCGGCGGTCGCGGTCGCGTGATCGTTGTTGGCGGTGGCCTGCAGAATCTGATAACGGAAGCGCACCTGTTGATAGACGCGGTAGAAGGCGTGCAACTGCTGTTGCAAGTCGCCCCACCCCGACATCTCGTTCTTGTCGAAGGTAGACATCACCTGCTTGATATTCTGCGTCTCCATGCCGGCCCGTAACGGCTCAAAAACGTCCTGGATAAGCTGATCGCTCAGGCTCAGTTTGTCATCCGAAGATGTATCGGGCTGGGAAGAGTCAGGCGCCGGCTTCTGCGCCGGAGGCTGCTGAGCCTGGGCGGTCGCGGGCCGGGCCGAGAGGGCACAAGCCGATGAAAGTAGCAGAATCAGGAACCGGAAATAGAACATTTTGTGCGTCTTATCCAGTGGCTCGCAATGCGGCCCCGGTGGCGTCTCGTGCATAATACTGGGTTAGCTGTCTAACTTGCAGTAATTTCGGGGTTGCCGAAGCCGGGACCCCGGTTCGAAAGTAGTCAATTCCGGATAAGGGTGGACTCGTGCAGGCGATGGGGCAACTGATGCGGGACTACGCAACTTTGTGGCCTCACAAGGGTTACTGCCTACGTGGGCAGCATCGCACTAGATCGAGTCGTTCTGGTCGGAGGCGCCGCTCAGGGAACACCGGAGCCACCGGCCGATATACGGGGCGCATTGGCTGAACCTGTCGTTTTAGAGATGCTGAGCGATGCCGAAGTCATGCTGCGCGTGGCTGCCGGCGACGATTCTGCGTTCAATTATCTGGTGGAGAAGTATCGCCGCCCGATGATCAGTTTCATGTACCGCATGACTCACAATCAGGCGGTAGCAGAGGAGCTGGCGCAGGAAGTGTTTCTGCGCGTCTATCGCTCGCGCCAGACGTACGCGGCCAGCGCCAAGTTCACTACCTGGTTGTATCGTATTGCGACCAATCTTGCGGTCAACCACGCGCGCGACACCAAGTACGAACGCCCAGAGAACACGGTCAACATCGATGAGCCGGACACCGACACTGGGATGACGGTGGATGTTGCCGACAGTGGTTTGAATGCGGAGCAGAATATTCTGCGGCGCGAGCGGCTGGCCGCCATTCGCAAGCAGGTGGAGGCGTTGCCCGAACGGCAGCGCATGGCCGTCGTGATGCACAAGTATCAGAACATGGACTACAAGCAGATCGCGGAGATTCTAAAGCTGAGCGAATCGGCGACCAAGTCGCTGCTGTTCCGGGCTTACGAAACTCTGCGCGAGACTTTGAAGCAGTTTATTTAGCGACAGGAAGTAAAGGTGCGGTTATGGAGTGCGAAAAACTTCGTCAGGAATTCATGGAAGCGGTTCTGAGCGGCATGCACAGTGTCTCTCCGGAGACGCAGGAGCATCTGCGTACGTGCGCCGCCTGCGCCGGCGAACTGGCATCGTTGCGGCAGACAATGAGCCTGCTTGACGAGTGGCAGGCGCCGGAACCCTCGCCTTACTTCACCACCCGCCTGCAGGCGCAACTGCGCGAAGAAGCCCTGGCGCCGCGGCGCGAGTGGTTTGCCTGGCTGCGTCGCCCGATGCTTGCGGCGGCAGCGGCGGTATTGATTGCGATGGGTGTCGGCCTGCTCGAGATCAATCCTTTCCACCACGACACGGTGGCCAGCAACGAGAACGGGCCGCATGTAGCGGCGACGAGCAGTGCGGTGAGCGATTTACAGTACCTGGATAAGAACGCTGATTTGTTTGCGGATTTCGACGCTCTTGATGGACAATCTTCAACGGAGTAACTAGGAAAGTCGTGCGTCTGGCCAAGATCATATCGCTGACAATGGTGCTGCTGTTGTCCAGCGTGTCGCCGACTTTCGCCATGTTCCGGTGGCAGCACCGGGGAGGTGGTAGTGCGCCTGCGGCGCCGCCGCCACCGCCGGCCCGGCCGAGTTCTGCTGCTCCGAGCAGTTCCAATTCTTCCAACAATCAATCGTCGAACTCTTACGTATTGCAGCCCAAGGGGCCAGGACCGCATCGCGGCGACTGGCTGCGCAAGTACATGGCCCTGCCTCCGAATGAGCAGGAGCAAAAACTGCAGGAAGATCCTGCTTTCCGCAGTCTGTCTCCGGACCGGCAGAAGCATCTGCTGGACCGTCTGCGCAAGTTCAACAGCCAGTCTCCGGAGAAGAAGGCACAGATTCTGAACCGGATGGAAACGTATGAACACATGACGCCGCAGCAGCAGGAGCAGGCGCGCAATTTGTTTCAGCGTTACCGCAATCTTCCCGACGACCAGAAGAACAAGGTCTCGCAAGCGTACAAGCGGCTGCGCGGCATGCCTCCATCCGCGCGCCAGGAGGCGCTGGACTCGCCGGAGTACCGTAACGGCTTCACGGATGATGAACGCGATCTGCTGCGCGGCATGACCGACCTCAACGTCGGGCCCGGCCGTTAGCCGGCAGTGCCCTTTTACGCCCCACGCTAACAGTGCCGGAAGAAATCAGTTAACATTTAAGTACGGTCAATGCTGCCGCCTTAACGGGCCTGGCAGCTTGGCCGAAGTCTGGGTATGACTGAATTAATTCGCGATAGTTACCAATACCGGGAGCTGATCTGGGCGCTGGCGCTCAAGGAGTTGAAGATCCGCTATAAGCGGTCGGTGCTGGGCTTCATGTGGGCGCTGTTGAATCCGGCGTTCATGATGCTGGTGCTGACCATGGTGTTCTCCACCATCATGCGCTTCCCAATGAAGCATTACGCCATCTTCCTGCTGAGCGTCCTGCTTCCCTGGACGTTCTTTTCGCAGTGCCTGTCGTACGCCGTAGAGGCAATTGTTACCAACGGCGATTTGATCAAGAAAGTGGCTGTGCCAAAGATGGTGTTTCCGATGGCCGCGCTGGTCTCCAACCTCATCAACCTGCTGCTGTCGTTGATACCGCTGGCGATCCTGGTGCCTCTGCTGCATCATCCGTTCTACTGGACGTGGTTTTATCTGCCGGTTCCTATGCTCGCCCTGGCGATTTTCACCCTGGGTACGACGTTCTTCTTCGCGGCGGCGAACGTGTTCTACCGCGACGTTTCGCACATTCTCCAGGTGGTTCTGTCGGCGTGGTTCTACGTGACCCCGATCATCTATCCCATTGACATGATCCCGGCGAAATACCAGTGGATTATGAAGCTGAATCCAATCATTTATGTGATCAACGGGTTTCGCTTGTCGGTCTACTACGGACAGTTGCCCAAGGCGCAATCGATCCTGGCGTCCTTTGTATGCGCGTTCATCAGTTTGATTATTGGCTTTTCGCTGTTCAAGCGATATCAGGAAACGTTTGTCTATTACGTCTAAGTTGCCTATGCCTTACGAGCGGCCGGTCATTCGATTGGAGAACGTAACCCAGCGCTTCCGGGTCATTCACGAGCGCCCGGATACGGTGCGCGAATTGTTCTCCCGGGTGTTCCGGCACAACGCCAGCTTTCACGATTTTGAAGCGGTCAAGAACGCGACCTTCGAAATTCCCGGCGGCCAGTCTGTCGGGATCATCGGGCGCAATGGCTCGGGCAAGAGCACGCTGCTGAAGATCATGGCCGGCGTCTACCAGCCGACCTCTGGAACCATAACCGTGGAAGGCACGCTGGCGCCGCTGATCGAGTTGGGCGCGGGCTTTCACCATGAACTTACGGGTCGCGAAAACATCCTGCTGAACGGCCTGCTGATGGGCTACTCCAAGCGCGAAATGCTAGCGCGCCAGGAGAGCATCATCGAGTTTGCCGACATCGGCGACTTCATTGACGCCCCGGTGAAACAGTATTCGTCGGGCATGTATATGAGGCTGGCGTTTGCCGTGGCCACCGAGGTCGATCCGCAGATTCTGCTGGTCGATGAAATTCTAGCGGTCGGCGACATCGGCTTCCAGGAAAAATGCTATGAGCGCCTCCACCGGTTCCGCAACGTCGGTAAGACCATCGTCCTGGTGACCCATGACCTGGATCAGGTGCGGCGCCATTGTGAACGCGCCATCCTGATCGATCACGGATCGATTCTGGTCGACGGCGCGCCGGAAGAGGCGATTGCGCTGTTCCAGAACCTGGTCAACGTGGAGGTTGTCGCTGCGCACTAAGGCAGCGGCCTGACGATGCACGTCGTCTTCGTGCTTCCCCGGTTCTATCCTTATCGCGGCGGGTATGAGAACTCTCTGCTCGCCCTCGCCAAATATCTTGTAGGCAACGGGCATCGCGCCACGGTCTTCACTACGGTGGCCAACGACCTGGAAGCGTTCTGGCTGCCCGGCTTCAAGACTTTTCCGCAGGACCAGATGGTCGTCGACGGCGTGGTGGTGCGGCGCTTTCCCATCTGTTACGACAAGATGCGCCGGCGTGCTACGCGCATTCTGGGTTTGGCGCCATATTGGCGCTGGAAGGCGCAGCACTGGCGGCCGTCGTTTCGTGTACCCGGACTCGACGAAGCGCTCCAGCAAGCTGATGCTGACCTCATCCACATCGGCCCGCTGCCGTATAACGGCGTCATGTACAGCGGCCTGCATGCCGGAGAACTGCGCGGCGTGCCCGTCGTCGCTACACCGTGTTCGCATCTGGGCGAGTCGGGCAACAACGAAATCGCGCAGCACTACCTTGGACCGCATCAAGTGAAGATGTTGCAGCACTGCGCAAAGGTCCTTTGCATGACGCAGACCGAGCGCGAGCATTTGGCGACGCTTGGTATAGCGGAGCAGAAGCTCGCGGTAACGCCTTTCGGCATCGACAAAAGAGAGGTTGTCGGTGGCGATCCGGAATTTCTACGCAAGCGGCATGGCGTGGACGGTCCGGTCGTGCTGCATCTGGGCATGAAGGCCTTCGACAAAGGCTCGGAGATGGTGGTGGAGGCGATGAAAATTCTGTGGGCGAAGGGATCGAATGCTTGGCTGGTGATGGCTGGGCCGAGCCTGTCGACCTTTGACGCCTACATCGCTGAGGATGGAAAGAATTGTTCGCGGCTGCTGAATCTCCCGCCGTTCGCTGATAGCGAGAAGCGCGATTTCTTGGCATCGGCCTCGGTAGTCGCTCAGCCGTCGCGTGTGGAGTCGCTGGGGTTGGTGCTGATCGAAGCGTGGGCGAATCGCAAGCCGGTGATCGCTGTCGATATGGCGGTGTCACGAGAGTTGGTCAACGAAAGCCGGGGCGGCGCGCTTGTTCGCTTCGGTGACGCGCCCAAACTGGCGGCCGAGATCGAACGCATGCTGGGCGATGATGAGCTTCGTCATACTCTTGGCGAGAACGGCTATCGCAAAGCCAGGCTATATGAAGGCGACAACATGTGGCAGCACACGGCTGCGGAGTTCGAGAATGTCGTTCGCGCTAAAGCTGGGCGAGCAGCGATCTGAGCCCGCGGAAATTGCGCGAGAGCTACGCGGTTGATAGGCTTTGGAAGGCCGCTGTTCGCGATTGCGGAAACCGACTCTGCGTCTGAAATCGCAGCATTCTATGTCCAAAATCTTCGACCGATTCAAGCAGGCAAAGCCATGGCAGATCGAGTTTCCGCCAACCGCGACGGAAACCGATATCCTGTATTGCTTCCGGCTACTGCTCGACCGCAAGCCGAAAGAGCAGGAGTGGAGCGGACATTCCTGGCGGGTCGGCGAAGATATTGCATCGGTGGTCGGCTCGTATCTCAACTCGCAGGAGTTCGCCAAGCGTCACCTGCTGGACCGCGCGGTTGGTAATTGGAAGCTGGTTGAGCTGCCGGCGTTCAAGATATACGCCACGCCCGACGACAGCCTCATCGGCAAGGTGATCATCGACGACCACGACTACGAGCCGCAGGTCAGCCAGCTTTTTCGGGAGCATCTGCGTCCGGGCATGGGCGTGCTGGATATCGGCGCCAACATCGGCTATTTCAGCCTGCTGGCGGCGTCGATCGTTGGACCTACCGGCTTTGTGCAGAGCTGGGAGCCTTCTTCCGATAACGTGCGCGCGCTCAGCGCCAGCCGCGCGGCGAATGGCTTTGAGCATATTGAAGTGATTCAGGCCGCCGCGACCGACCGAAACACGCTGCTGAAGTATTTTCGCAACGCCCTGAACGGCGCCGTCCGTGGCGTGGAGCAGACGCTGCCGGAAGATCTGCTATCGGCCGAGACGGTGATGGGCCTGCGCATCGACGATTTCGTCCGCCGTGATAGCAATGTTGGGCTCCTGAAGATCGATGTCGAGGGATACGAGTTCAAGGCGATCCTTGGAGCGATGGAGACGATCAAGCGCTGCCGCCCGGTGGTGATCAGCGAATTTTCACCGGCGGCGCTGGAAGACTCCTGTGGTGCAACCGGTCGTGAATATCTGGAGCTGTTTACCCAGCTTGGCTACGACATTTCCTGCATCACGGACACTGGAATTGAAGCCGCGACCATCGACAGCGTAATGTCGCGCTACAAAGCAACCGGTAAAGATCACCTGGATGTCATGCTGCGTCCGGGGAAAAATACAATCAGCTGATTGATAAGTTCGTTATGAAAGCTGCCATCATCACGCCCGCGATCGCTGATCCCAACCGTCTCTACGGTGCGGAGCGGCATTACGTTGGCATGGTGCAGGCCTTTCAGAAGAAGGTCGAGACCGAGTGGATCCAGATTGCAGCGACCGAATACAACTGGGAAGCGGTTCTGCAAGGCTACCTCGATTGCTATCAGCTCGACGTTTCGCGCTTCGACGTGGTTGTGTCAACCAAGAACCCAACCTACATGGTGCAGCATCCGCACCACGTCTGCTGGCTGCTGCATCAACTGCGCGTCTTCTACGATCGCTTCGAGGATGAGTATGGTTCGCTGCCGGCGATCGCGCTGGCCGAGAAACGGCGCCAGCGCGACGTCATCACGCGTCTGGACAATCTAGCCTTCCGACAGGTGCGCCGCATCTTCACCAACGGCAACGAGACCGCTCGCCGGCTGAAGTTCTACAACGGCTTCCATGCCGAGGTTCTGCATCCGCCGGTGTATGCCAGCGGGCAGTACTGTGGAGCTCAGGAGTACTTCTTGCTGCCGGGCCGCCTGCATCGTTGGAAGCGTGTCGATCTCGCACTGCGTGCGATGCAGCACATGAAAGCCGACATACCACTGCTCATTGCCGGCGCCGGAGAAGATGAGGCCGAATTCCGCAAGATGGCCGCGGGCGATCCGCGCATCCGTTTTCTGGGCTTTGTGCAGGATGCCGAGCTGCTGGATCTGTATGCGAACGCGCTGGGCGTACTGTTTGTTCCCAAGCAGGAGGACTTCGGCTACATCACCGTAGAGGCGATGCTCAGCCACAAGCCGGTGATCGTGTGTAACGATTCGGGCGAGCCCGCCTCGCTGATCCGTGATGGCGAGTCGGGACTCGTCGTCGATCCCGATCCGAAAGAAATCGCGCACGCCATGAATCTGCTGATCGCCGACAAGGCGCGGGCGCGCGAGATGGGCGAAGCGGCGTGGCGAAGCGCTCCTGGACAATCGTGGGAGCCAATCGTCGATCGTCTGCTGGAAGCCGCTTATCAGGAACCGGCGGCGGCCGAAGCCGTCGAGCCTGAGCAAACGAGTGCCCTGCCTCCACTGCTGCAGACGCCGGTCGATCCAGCGCGAGTGCTGATCACGGACAACCAGGTGTTGGAGCCGGCCGTAGGTGGCGCGCGGGTGCGCGTCAAAGAAATCTGCAAAGAGTTGTCGCAGCACTTCCCAACTGAATACATCGGCGCCTACGACTGGCCTGGCCCGACGGGGACCGATGAGTGGCCGCTGCCCAATTGGCATTGCCGCGTGCTGGCGCTTTCGGCGCAACACTACAAAACTGCCGCTCGCCTGCAAAAGCTGGTTCCAGGTGGCTCCGTCATCGATGTGAGCTTCCCTTGGATGACGCGACTTTCACCGGACTTCGTTAAGGCGCTCCATCAGACAGTGCGGGAGTCTGACGTTGTGGTATTCACCCATCCCTGGGTGTATCCGCTGGCAAAGCATTTGCTGAAGGACAAGCTGGTCATCTACGACGCGCATAACTTTGAATATGGATTGCGCTCGCGGCTGCTGGCGTCCAGCGCTGTGGGACGATTGCTGGCAGCAGGCGTCAAGCGTGTGGAAGGCGAACTGGCGCGAAGAGCTGACGACGTTTGGGTGTGCTCGTGGGACGACGCCGACGCGATGGCGCAGGCTTACTCGGTACCGCGCAAGCGCTTCCATCTGGTGCCAAACTGCGCTGACACGAAGGCACTCCGCCCCGCTACTGAGGGAGAGCGCGCTGCTGCCAAAGCGGCTCGGGGATGGCAAGGTCACGAAGTGGCGATTTTTGTCGGCAGCGGTTATGGCCCCAACACCGAGGCGGTCGCGTTCATCATCGAGCGGCTTGCACCGGCGTTTCCTGACGTGATTTTTGCGATTGCCGGGAGCGTCAAGGAGGATTATCTCCGCACTCACTCTGCGGATTTGCCGGCGAATGTTCAGTTGTTGGGAGTGATCATCGAGGATGAGTTGTATTCCCTGTTCGCTGCCGTGGACTTCGGACTAAATCCCGTCGAAGTTGGTTCCGGAACGAATTTGAAGCTGGTGCAGTACATGGCGGCGGGGCTGGCGATCATCTCGACGGAAACCGGGGTTCGCGGTATCGAGAACGCCGCTCAGATGTGCGTTATCGCCAGCCGGCCGGACTTCGCTGCCGGCCTGAAGATGCTGCGCGACGATTCCACAATGCGCGAGCGTCTCTCGAAGCTCGCGCGACGCGAGGCAGAACGGCATTATGATTGGTCTACGGTCGTGCGGGGCGCGGCGCACCGCATCACTTCGCTTTTGCACTATCGGCGACGCATGGAACCACCCTTCTTCACCGTGGTAATTCCTACGTTCAACCGCCGAGACCATCTACTGCGCCTGTTCGACGCTCTCGCTCAACAGACGTTCCGAGACT
>DATHQX010000027.1:0-3142 GCA_035482295.1 Verrucomicrobiia bacterium | reverse complement strand
AGAGCTGAATCTGGTCGGCGGCCGCAACGACGTCGCCGTAGCTGTAGTTGATCTCGAACTGGCTGGGCGCGACTTCGGGGTGATCCTTCTCGTTCTCGAAGCCCATCGAGCGCTGCACCTCGGCGGTAATGTCGATGAACTCGCGCAGCGGATCGCCGGGCAGGGAGTGATAGTAGCCGCCCTGGTTGACGTACTCGAACTTGCCGGTCTCGTGGTACTTGCGCTCGGCGTCAATGCCGTCGAAGAGGAAACCCTCGATCTCGTTCGCGGCGTTAAGGGTGTAACCGTTCTTCGTGAACTGCTCGTTGGCGAAGGTTTTGAGGAGGCCGCGAACGTCGCCGGAGTAGGACGAACCGTTCTTGTCGATGACCTCGCCGAAGACGAGCACCTTTCCCGGCCCGAAGATGTCCGCCGGAGTGACGTAAAAGGCGCTCCAGTCGAGGCCGAGGCGAAGGTCGCTCTCGCGCTGCGCGGTAAAGCCGCGGATGGACGAGCCGTCGAAGGTGAGATTGTCGTAGCTCTTCACAAGGAACTTTTTGTCGTAGTCGAGCATGTGCAACCGGCCTTCGAGATCGGAGAAGAGCACGGTCACGGCTTTGACACCCTTGTTGTCCGTGAGCCACTTCAAACGCTCTTCCTGGAGCTTGTCGATGGCAACGCGCTTCCGGCGCTGATCTTTGGCCTTGAGGTTGAGCTCCTCAAGCTCTTCGTACGACAGCTCGAGAAAGTTGCGGTATTCGCTCGACATAGCACTCCTTGCGGCAGTCCGGGCTGCCTGAAGATTTTGTGGGGGTCCGCTGTGGCTGTCCGGGCGAGAATGCGCCTACTTCGGCCACAAGTAAAAATTAGCAGAAACGACCGTCAAGTACCACGATGGATTCTTGGCAGGGCCAATAGCGCGGCGGAGCTGGGAGAGCGCGAGTGTTGCAACATTAATTTCACGCAGACGAGCGATTCGTTTGGCGGCTGCGCGTGTGATAATTTTTCTTGGGGCGAACGCGCTGTTCGCTATCTCGCCGGGCGGCCAACTCTGGCAAGCGGACACATCTGGAGGAACATTCATTGGGCAAGGACATGGTCCCCAAGCGCCTCTTTTTTACGAAGGGCGTGGGTAAACATAAGGAGCGGCTGACTTCCTTCGAATTGGCACTTCGCGATGCGGGCATCGCAGCGCAGAACCTCGTGCGCGTGTCATCGATCTTTCCGCCGCAATGCAAGCTGATTACGCGCAAAGAAGGGTTGAAATACCTGAACCCGGGCGAAGTCGTGTTCGCCGTGGTCGCGGAGAACTCGACGCGCGAGCCGCACCGCCTGGTGGTGAGTTCGATCGGCGTGGCGATTCCGACGGACAAGAACACCTACGGCTACCTGAGCGAACATCACAGCTTCGGCGAGACCGAGGATCAGGCAGGCGACTATGCCGAGGAGCTGGCGGCCGAGATGCTGGCAACGACGTTGGATGTTGAGTTCGATCCGGACAAGAGCTGGGACGAGAAAAAGGAAATCTACCGGATGTCGGACAAGATTGTGCGCACAGCGAACGTGACGCAGTCAGCCGTCGGCGACAAGAACGGCCGCTGGACGACGACGATCGCCGCCGCGATTCTGATCTTCGACGATAAGTAGATTTCAGCGCGCGAGGACAGGAAGGCGCTGGTTTTTGAGCCAGCGCCCTTTTCGCGTGTGAGGACAATCTAATGAAGAGTTGCTGCGATTGAGGAGTGTGCGATGGCGAAAAGCTCGACTCGCGTTGCGTTGATTCAGATGTCGTGTGAGGCTTCCACTGAAGCGAACCTCCGCAAGGCTGTGGCACGCGTGCGCGAGGCTGCGGAAAACGGCGCGCGGCTGGTGTGCCTGCCGGAGTTATTTCGAGCTCAATACTTCTGCCAGCGCGAGGACCACGCGCTTTTCGATATCGCCGAGCCAATTCCCGGGCCTTCGACGAAGGCGCTGAGCGAGGTCGTTCGCGAGCACAAGCTGGTGGTGATTGCGAGCCTGTTTGAGCGGCGCGCGCCAGGGCTGTATCACAACACGGCGGCGGTGCTGGACTATGCGGGCGACACGGCCAAGGACAATGTCGTCGCGATCTACCGCAAGATGCACATTCCGGATGATCCGCTTTACTACGAGAAGTTCTATTTCACGCCAGGCGACCTCGGATTTCAGGCACAGCGCACTTCAGCAGGGCCGATCGGCACGCTGGTGTGCTGGGACCAGTGGTATCCGGAGGGCGCGCGCGTGACGGCACTGAAGGGTGCGGAGACGCTGTTCTTCCCTACCGCGATTGGCTGGCACCCGAGTGAGAAGGCGGAGTACGGCGAGCGGCAGTACGACGCGTGGCAGACGATTCAGCGTGCGCATGCGATTGCGAATGGCGTGTTTGTTTGCTCGGTGAATCGTGTGGGACACGAGCACGGAAATGTACAGCTTCCTGATGGGACTCTTCTGAAAGGGCCGGAGGGCGCGGGGCTGGAGTTCTGGGGTGGATCGTTCATCGCCGATCCGTTTGGGCGAATTCTTGCGAAGGCCTCGCATGACGAGGAAGAGATTTTGTATGCCGACCTCGACCCGAAGGAGGTCGAGGTGACGCGGCAGCACTGGCCGTTTCTGCGCGATCGCAGGATCGATGCCTACGGCGGGATTACGAGCCGGTTCCTGGACTAGAGATTCACTGGAAGCCGAAGTTTCTGCGCCTACTGCGGCTTCTTCGGCGTCTCTCCGCCGAGCGCTTTGTCGACGGCTCGCGCTGCACTCCCAAGCGCGTGCTTTGTGCCCCTGTAGCTCCTCTGGAGCGCGTTCCCCGTCTTGTCACTCGCCAACGCTAGCGCTGCGTCCGTGTTCTGTCCACTGCCGGCGATCGCCTCTCCCGTTGTGTAGCTGACCGCGATAACACCCTGCGCCGGATGCCGGCCCGGGTTGAACCATGCAATATCGCCCGCCGGCAGCGCTTCCAATCGCGCGATCGGCTCCGAAGGAAAGTCTGTGTGGTCCATCTTCTGCTCGATCGGCCATTCCCTCGATGCAGTGAAGTCCGATCCGTTCATGGGATGACCGGGCTCTCCCAGGTTGATGATTCGGTTCGTCGTCATCGGCTTCATGGCCTCGCACTGGTCGGCGCCGCAGCCATGATTGCAGAGCGACT
>DATHQX010000026.1:0-15580 GCA_035482295.1 Verrucomicrobiia bacterium | reverse complement strand
GAAGTTGGTGATCGGAATATCGAGGCCGTGGTTGCCCACGTAACCCAGAGTCATCGAGCTCTTGTCGTCCAACTGCTGCTCGATCTGCAGGCTGTATTCCTGATACCGGGGCGTCTTGAAGTTTCCGATAAAGCTGTTGACATTCGGTGCGCTAAAGCCGGGCACCGTTGCCGTCAGCGAATTGAACGATGCTCCGCTGGCAAATCCGTTACGAATGCCGGCAGCGGAGGTCGCGGCTTGCGACCAGGCTCCAGCCGGAGTAGTGTTGTCGGCCCAGTTCACACCAAAGAGCGTCTCGGGAATGAGGTTGGGGATATTGGTCATGGAGTTGTCGGCGAAGATCGACGGGAAGGCATCGTAGAAGATACCGAAGCCGCCGCGAACGACCGTCTTATCGCTGCCGCCGGGTGACCAGGCAAATCCGAAGCGCGGCGCCCAGTCAATCGTGTCGGTGCCGCGGAAAACGCCGCCCTGATTGGCGGTGATCAGCTGGTTGTAAGGCGTGTTGGGATCCGTGCTGCTCCCCAGGAACGGGGTGCTCAGGTACGAAGCGCAGTTCAGGTTGCAGTTCGGATTGGAGTTGTGCTCGCCACGCAGAGCCAGAGTAATCTTCAGGCTCTTGTTGACGCGCCACTCATCCTGCGCATACAGGCCAATTCCCCACAGGGCGACCGGCTGGGTCTGGCGGCTGGGGAAGTTCTGAAGGAATTCTCCAGCAACGCCATCATAGAAGCCGGTAACCGAGGTGATGACCGACAACGGGTTGTTGAACTGACCGAAGGTGTAGTCGGTGATGTCATACCGGCGGAAGTTTCCGCCGAACTTCAGGCTGTGTGCACCCTTCGTCCACGAGAAGTCGTCGACGAACTGGTACTGGGTTACGTTACGTCCCTGCGGGAACGCTACCAGGTTGCCGCCCATGTTCGTATAACCCAACGGCGACATCAATACTTCCGTCGGGAACACACTGTTGGCATCGGGCGACTGGGTGAAGATGGCGCGGTAGTAGCTGCCGGCGTAGATGAACTGGTTAGTGGCATTGGAACCGAAGCTGTGGGTCCACTGTCCCTGACCGTCATAAGCAGGCTGGAAGCTGGCCGCGTTGAAAGCCGAGCTGATCGGATCGGCGTACGTTGCCTGCGTGCCGTGATCCATACGTACTCGCCAGAACAAGTGATCCTTGTCGGAGAGGTTGTAATCGATACGGCCGCTGATGATGTACTCGGTGCCGGGCAAAGCAGGCGTGGCTCCGTACTGGCCGAAGCAGTTACCCGCAAAGCTGGTCAAGTCCAGACAACCTGTGCCGCCGCCGGCGATGGGAGCCAACCGGTTGTAGCCAGGAGCGTTCTCGTACAGGTTGAACATCTTGGTATAGAGCGGCAGCGACGCTGGGCTGGTAGCTGCGATGTTTGCCAGAGTCGAGGCCGCGAATCCCGGAGTTGGGGAGAAAACGGTCTGCGAAGAAGGAACGATGTAGCGAATTCCTTCAGTGTCGGCGAAGAAGAACAGCTTGTCCTTCTTGATCGGCCCACCCAGCGAGGCCGCCCACTCGTTGTTGTTGGCGAACGGACGCGACGTTCCGCTCAGATTGTTGAAGTAGTCGTTGGCATCCATCGCGCGGCCCGTCCACCAGTACTCGGCGTTGCCGTGGTAATCGTTGGTGCCGGACTTGGTGACGTAGGAAACCTGCGCGCCTGCCTGCTGTCCGTACTGACCGGAGTAGGCGTTGGTCACCACCGTCGCTTCCTGAATGTCGTTCTTGCCCAGCGTCAGGTTGGTGGCGCCGGAGTTGTTCAGGTTCAGGTACGGATCCATGTCGTTCTCGCCGTTGACCGTGAACAGGTTGGAGGTGGCGGGAAGACCGGAAGTCTGGAAGTTGCCGTAGCCCATGCCGGTGTTCATGGTGACGCCGGGCGTGGTCTGGGCGATGTAGGTGATGTCGTTGCCGCCGTTCGGTTGATTGGCGATCTGGGTCTGGTTAAAGTTGGTCGACAGATCAGCGTTGTCGGCCTGCACCAGCGGAGCGGTGGTAGTGACTTCGACTGTCTGCGTGTTGTTGCCGACCGCCAGCTTCACGTCGGCGATTGTGGCCTGGCCGACCGCGATGGAAGTCGTCGTCTGGGCCTTGCTGAATCCCTGCGCTGTCGCGGTGACGGTGTAGCTGCCCGGCGACAGGAGCGAGAAGCGATACGCTCCGCTGCCGTTGGTAGTGGCATTACGTGTCTGGCCGGTGCCGTCGCTCTTCAGCGTGACGGTCGCGCCGGAGACGACTGCACCAGAGGGATCGGTGACCGTACCGGTGAGATCGCCTGAAACCAACGATTGCGCCATCAGCGACGGCGCCATCATCAGAGCGATTACCAGCAGAGCCAGCAACCCGGTGATGAATCTTTTAACTGTCATGTTTCTCCTCATACTGCGCTTGCGTTGAATCACGAGCTTGCCTGGCGGCTCGCCCTGCTGAGCCTTGCACCTGATTTCTCATCAGCCCGGGCTCCGAGAATCTCGTCGCCGTACAGGAACTTCGTGCCAAGGTTCAGTGCAAAGCGGCTGCCACTTGCCTGCGGAGAAACGAAGCCCGCACAACTTCCACAATTGCAGTCACATGAGAAATGGAGTGGTGCGGCGTGGAAGCGGCAATCTTCTGCTTTTCACAGTTACGTGATATTCAAATCCGATTTTTCGAAGATCGCGCGCATTACAGTTGCTAAGTATCGCAACTATGCAACTATTGAAAAAACGCGCAAATCTGCATTTGGAGCGAGCTTGCGCTGTTTTCGTCACGCATAGAATGCATTTGACACCAGAGTTGCGAAAAATTGCGGCTACAAGAACTCGCGTGCGCAACTCTCGCACCAGCAATGACAAACCACCGTCAAACATCGTGATTGGGATGAGGCACAGTTTCTCGAGTGCAGAGCACACCGAAATACGGATTAGACACAGTTGCTTTGAGAGTTGGTTTAGATTCGGCTGGGGAAATCGTTACTTGAGCGGCATGGTGTAGTAGCCGGTGCGATGCCGCACCAGGAGATCAGAAGGATTGGGATAGTCCTTGGTGGTGGGATCGATCTTGATCTCGATGCGACGGTAGTCGGAGTCGGCCAGACGCTCGGAGGGATAGTACGCAATCAGATATTGGGTGCGCAGTTCATCGCTGATCTGGCGAAACGCTGCATCCAGTTGGCTCATTCCACTGGCGTAGAAGTATTTCCCGCCGGTGTCACGCGAGAGCTGAATGAGCGCATGCTCTCCGCCGAGATCGCGTCCCGCGCTGTTCTCAATCGGCACAATAATGATGCTGTACAGGATGACTTCGGCCGCTTGGGCAGCCCGTACCGCTTCCTGGTAGTTCGTTTTGCTGACCGTATCGCCGCCATCGGTGATTACCACCATCACCTTGCGTCCCCGGCGCGAGAGTAACGCGTCGGAGCCCAGATATAGCGTGTCGTAGAGCGCAGTCGCAGCGCCGGAATGTACACGGTTGATGGCTCGGTCGATGGTGTGCAGGTCGGAAGTGAACGGCGTCAACTGATCGACGATCTCGCTAAACTGAAACAGGGACAGCCCGTCAATCGGGCGGAGAATGGTGTGCGCGAAACGGCGTGCCGATTCCAGCTCCAGTTTCTGATCACCGCGCGTGCTCAGGCTGGTGTCGATGGCGACAACGATGGAAAGCGGCAACTCCGACTCGCGATGAAAGACCGCGATCTGCTGCGGCTTGTCGTCTTCGAAGACCTTGAAATCCTCCTGCTTGAGCGTCGACACCGGGGCTCCGCTGCTGTCCGTAACAGTGGTGAAGACGTTCACCAGCTTCACGTTCACTTTGAACGTAGTCGTCGGTTCCTCGCTCTGATCCGTCGGCTGTTGTTTTTGCGGAGTATCTGGAGGATGCGGAACCTGCGCCGGCTTGGGTTGCGCAAGAGAATCGGGCGGATGGGGTACGGGGCTGGTCGAATCCTGCGACTGCGCGGAAGCGGCCACCGTCAGAGCCAGCGGAAGCAGCATCAACGGCAGGATGGAACCGAGCATTCTGTAGAGACCAGGCCGAAACGACATTCGCTGAATTAAACACCAATTGAACTATTTTGACGCGCTCTCGCCCGCGCGAGGTATGTCTGGAGGAAACGGTTCACCGTCGGACCACACCGCGCCATCTTCAAAGAATTCCTTCTTCCAGATAGGCACCGTAGTTTTCAGGGTATCGATGAGCCAGCGGCAGGCGTCAAAAGCCGCGGCTCGATGCGCCGCGGAAACTGCAATATAGACGCTGGTTTCGCCAATCTGTAAGCGTCCCAGCCGGTGTACGATGCGCACGTCGCGGATGGCGAATCGAGACAGCGCCTCGGTCGCCAGCTGTTCCACTTTGCGCAACGCCATCGGCTCGTAGCCGCTGTAATCAAGGTAGAGCGTACGACGTCCGCGCGAATTGTTGCGCACGATGCCGTCGAACATCGCTACCGCGCCATCTTCCGGCCGCTTGATCTGGGTCAGGATAGCCTCCGGAGCAATCGGCTCCTTCACCAGGCTGGCGTGCTGCGAGGTCAGCGGCGACTCCGCTACGGCTTCGGCTCGGCTTCCGCCGCTCACCGGAGGAATCAACGCTACTTCGTCGTCCTCCTGCAGAGTTGCAGCCGCATCCGCATATTCGTAGTTCACTGCCAGTGCGATAGCTCCGCGAAAATCCTGCAACTTGGGAATGCGTTGCTGAAGTTCTGTGTAAAGATCTCCCACGCTGGCCTGGTCGCGCAGCTGTACCACGTCGCGCTCGCGGCCGGCAATCTCCCGCAACATACCCAAATACAAAACTCGCACCTGCATCCTACTTACAAGAATAACGCAGTGGCGCATGCATCGTTGTTTTAGCGCTTCGGCTCAGCCACTCCATTTTTTCTCTTACTGTGCGCGGCAATCTGCGTCATATTGAGTAGGGGCGATTTCTTGCGCTAAATAGGCAGGGGCTAATTTTCCTGCATCAGCGGGGTCCTGGATGAACTCGTTGTCGCCATTTCCTGCTCTTCTCCGTAAACCGAGTTCTTACCTTTGCGTGCTGCTTTTTCTCGTTTCTGCTGCCTTCACCCAGGTTGATACCAAGGTTTATCCAGCTCCAGATTTCGGAGCCGACGGTGTTTGGCTCGATCAGGGTGCGCCCGTCCCGCACCACATCGCCGATTATCGCGGTAAGGTCGTGCTCGTTGATTTCTGGGAGTACACCTGCATCAACTGTATTCGCGACTTCGCGGTGGTCAAGCGCTGGTACACGAAATACCACCAGTACGGCTTCGACGTTATCGGCGTTCACTTCGGCGAATTCAACATCGGATTTGACGTGAACAATGTCCGCGAAGCCGCACAAAGCTACCACTTGCCCTGGCCCGTTCTCGCCGATTTGAAAGGAACGACGTGGAACGCCTACCACTCCGACGGCTGGCCTAACCGTTACCTGATCGATCCGCAAGGCCAAGTCGTGATGAAGGTCTTTGGCGAAGGCAACAACGTGGTGATGGAGCAGAGGATTCGAGAGCTGCTGGCTGTCGCGCATCCCGAGGTGTTGAAGATTCCGCTCGATCCGGCCGAAGACGACTTCAAGCCTGAGTGCGGAGTGCCGACGCAGGAGACGTATGTCGGCGAGATCTACGGGCGCAGCTCTGTCGACGACATGAACGGCCACCACGAGGGCGACGAAGCCGAGTTCCTGCCTCCACACTCCCCGCCCGATGGAGGCGTCATGCTGGTGGGACGCTGGAAGGTCGGGAAGGACGGCGTTACCTCGCTGGGACACGACGCCGGAGCCGAAATCCGCTATCACGCCCGCTCGGTGTATGCAGTGATGAGCCTGAGTGGCGCCAAGTCGGTGAAGGTCTACATGTTTCAGGATGGAAACCCGTTTCCGAAAGAGAGCGCGGGAGCTGACGTGAAGTTCGACGACAAGGGCGCTTACGTTGAGGTGAATCAGGGACGCATGTATTACCTGGTGCGTACGCCGAACTTCAGCGCGCATCTGCTGTCCTTGAATCCGGACGGCCCGGGCTTGACGCTGCACTCCTACACCTTCGGCAACAACTGCCAGTTGCAGGATCAGCCTTAAAGGAAGATTTAGAAGCGGCCTTTCTCGATCCACGACTTCACTTCAGCTTCGACATCGAAGCCGACACTGCCCATGATGAAGCGGCCGTCAAGTTCATAAGCGCAGACTTCCAGCGGTGTTCCTGAATATCCGCTGTGCAGGTAGCCGCGCACGTACAGGCGCGCGAACTCATCGACGCCAAGCAGTCGATACTGCACAATGTGCACCATCTCGTGAAAGATAAGCTGCGGGGTGAGGGGATCGTGGAAGACGACCACATCGTCGTAGGTAATCGCCGCCATGGTGGTGAAATTCGGCAAGCCGGTAAAACCGAGCCTTTCCAGTTCGGCGTAAAAAGGAGGATTGGGGACGCGCTCCTGGCCAGGCTGGAGGACGCGAATGCGCTCCAGATCCCATGCGGAGAAAAAGCGCGACCAAAGATCACTAAATGCCAGCGGTGCCGCTCGAGGATGATATCGGGTGCGTTGCGCACGAATGTATTCGGCAACGGCTTCGGTGAAGGACGCAACCTCCGTCGCCGACAAGTTAGGTCGCGAAGGCTCCCGCTTTTGCTTGCTTGCTAACAAGCGTTACTCCAGATCCCGCCAGTTCGGCCCCACGCCTACTTCTACCTTCAGCGGGACCTTGAGTTCATGCACCTGCTCCATGCGCTCGGTGACGAGTCTCCTCATAGTATCTATCTCGTCCTCGGCGACTTCAAACACAAGTTCGTCATGAACCTGAAGGAGCATCCGGGAACGCAACCCCCGCTCGCGCAGGTCGGCATCGATGCGAATCATGGCCAGCTTGATCAGATCGGCGGCTGTGCCTTGCAGCGGCGTGTTCACAGCGGTGCGTTCGGCAAAGCCGCGCAGGTTGAAGTTCTTGCTGTGAATGTCGGGGATGGGACGGACACGCCCGAAGAGGGTTTTTACTTTCTGCTCGCGCCGGGCTTCGTCCAGCGTGAGTTCGATGAACTCGCGCACACCGCTGTACTTCTCGAAGTAGGCGTCGATGAAGCGCTTGGCTTCCTTGGTGTCGATGCCGATTTGCTGGGAGAGACCAAAGGCGGAGAGTCCGTAGACGATGCCGAAATTGACGGCCTTGGCGCGGCGGCGATGCTCGGCGTTCACCATCAGCGGCGGCACGCCGAAGACCTGCGATGCCGTCAGCGTGTGGATGTCCTGCCCGCTGTTGTAGGCCTCGATCAGCAGCTTGTCGCCGGAGTAGTGCGCCAGCAATCGAAGCTCGATCTGCGAGTAGTCGGCAGCGAGCAGAACGAAGCCGGGCTCGGCGATGAACGCGGCGCGAATCTCTCGTCCGAGTTCGGTGCGGATCGGAATATTCTGCAGATTGGGATTCACCGACGACAGTCGACCGGTCGCCGATCCGGCCATGTTGAATGTCGTATGCAGGCGCTTGGTGCAGGAGTTCAGCAGTGCCGGCAGCGCGTCGACGTAGGTCGACTTCAGCTTGGAAAGCTGGCGATAGTCGAGCACCATCTTCGGAACGTCGTGCTCGGAAGCAAGGCCTTCCAGCACATCGACGGCGGTGGAGATCGTCTTGCCTTTCCCGTATTTAATCGGCTTGGGCAGGTTCAGCTTGTTGAAGAGCACATCGCCGAGCTGTTTGGGCGAGTTGATATTGAACTCGAACCCGCACTTGCCATAAATCTCGCGGGCTTTCATGCCGATATCGTTTTCCAGACGCCGCGACATGTCGGCGAGAACGTCGCAGTCGAGCTTGACGCCCGTTTCTTCCATGCGCGCCAGCACCGGGACGAGCGGAAGATCGATATCGTCGTAGACCTTGCGCAGCTCGGCCTTGTCGACCTCTTCGCTCAGCTTGTCGGCGAGGCGCAGCGTGATGTCGGCGGCTTCCGTTGTCGACGGACCCATCTTCAAATTGAACTTGCGGAAGGCGACCAGCGGCAGAGCATAGGTCGAGTAGGTCGGATCGAGCAGATATGCATACAGCAAGGGATCGTGCTTCACTCCCGCGATGGCGATACCCTGCCCGCGCAATGTGTGCGTTGCCGATTTCAAATCGTGAATCGTCTTCGCGACCTTCTCGTTGGCCAGAGCCTCTTTCAGCGGAGTTGCGGTTGGCGAATCGTCGAGCGTGACCGCCAGAGCTTTGCCTTCTTCCACCGAGATTGCCACGCGCTGCGTCGCTGCCGATACAGTGATCGGAGCTGCCGCTGTCAACGAGAGCTGCTCGCTCTCCGGCTCCTCGGCTTCCTCCGTCTCGGTCGAAACGCCCGCAGCCCCCAATGATTCCAGTGCAATCGCCAGCGTCTTTCCCGGCTTGCTGGCTGTGGCGATGACGGCCTTCACATCAGCAGCGCTCTTGGCGTCGCGGTAATCGGTTTCGCCCAGTTCGATGCTTTCGCTCAGGAAGTCCTGAACCAGGGTGTTGAATTCCAGTTCGGTGAACAGGGCCCGCGCGCCCGCGGCATCAGGCTCCTGCGCCTTCATCTTTTCTGGGTCGAAGTCGACAGCGACGTTGCGGTCAATGGTGACCAGCTTCTTGCTGACAAGGATCGCGTTGCGGTTATTCTGCAGCGACTCGCGGTAGGTCTTGCGCTCGACCTCATCGGCGTGATCGAGAGCGCCTTCGACGCTGCCGAAGCGCTGAATCAGTTCCACCGATCCCTTGTCGCCGATACCTGGCGCCCCAGGAATGTTATCGATGGAATCGCCGCGTAGCGCCATCACATCAACCACGCGCTCGGGCGGCACGCCCAGAATCTCTTCGACCTTGGCGGCGTCGCAGATCAGGTTGTCCTTGGGCGGATTCAATACGCAGATGCGGTCGCTCACCAGCTGCATCATGTCCTTGTCGCTGGAGACGACGAACACGGAGTAGCCGGCATCGGCCGCCTTGTGCGCCAGCGTGCCGATGACGTCATCGGCTTCGAAGCCCGGCATTTCGAGAATCGGAATGCGGTAGGCGTCGAGGGCGCGCCGAATGTACGGCACCTGCTGCGCCAGATCGTCGGGCATGGCCGAGCGATTGGCCTTGTAGCCGTCGTAGGCATGGTCGACGTAGGTCTGCGTCTTGCTGTCGAATTTGCGCAGGCTGGTGATCTCGGTGGCCTGCTGGTCGCGGAAGGTCGGCGCGCTGACGTCGAAGACGGCGGCCAGGTACTCGGGCGAGAAGTCGGCGCGCAGCTTGCGCAGCATGTTGACGAACACAAAGGTCGCGCTGGTCGGGATGCCGGTCTTGGTCGACATCGGCCGCTGCCGCGCCATGGCGTGATAGGCGCGGAAGATGAACGACATCGCGTCGATCAGGTAAATGCGTCCCTTGGAACCGGCTGGCTCAGCCGGAACGACGACAGCCGTTTTAGGCGCAGCCGATTTCGCGGCGCTGGCCGGTTTGGCAGCGCTAGAGACGGTGGCAGACTTCGCAGTTTTCTTCGTGGAAGGCAAGTGATGATTCTAACAATTACGGCCCGGTGCTGCCGTCTCCGCCGATGGATTTGGCGCGAGTCGAAGCTAGGTTGCCGCCGCTAATCGGAACGTCTGCAACATAGCCTTAAATGCCGGGTAATTGGCCAGTCGCTCCAGGAGGACATGCGGCTGTTCCGTACTGAATTCGATTCCGAATGTAGTTGACCCGGAAACCACGTAAACGGCCTCTTTGTCGTCGCCTGAGTCGGTGCGATATCGCACTTTGAGGGCGGGAGATCCATTCAACGTAATCTTCGTTTCTCGTCGTAACGGGTTGCGGTTCCCTCTGGTCGGCATTTCTTCGAGCCAGGTATCAACATCCACATCGGCCGGTTTGTCGGCAAGTGGCTCGACCATCACCGAACCTTCAGCCTCCAGTCCCGGTGGAGGAAAGAAGTTGACGTATACACCCGATGCGGTGGGATCGGTACAACCCTTGCAGCTTTCAACAGTCCAGTCCGCCGGATAGTGAATGCTCCATCCCGCTCGATTCGTAAAAGTCTTCCAAGCTGTTTGCGCGTCAACCGAGATACAGGATGCGAAAACTGCTATTGAGAATAGAACTCCAAGGGTTCCGATCTTCTTCACTGATCTATTTCACACGTAAGGGCCGACTACAGCCAGCAGCGGATACCATCTATCTAGAAATTTGTTTTCGAACTGGCTTGAGGTGGATAGTGCCGTGAGAGGATTTTCGTGTCGAGAAAAAGAACTCAACAGTGCTGGAAACGAAAGCTACTCCACAAACATGCAATCTCCATACGAATAGAACCGATACTGCTCCCGCACGGCGTGCTCGTAGGCCTGCAGCGCGCGCTCGCGGCCGGCGAAGGCTGACACCAGCATCAGCAGGGTCGATTTGGGTAGATGGAAGTTGGTCAGCATCGCGCCGACAACTGCGAACTCGAAGCCTGGGTAGATGAAGATGTCGGCCTCTCCGGACTGCGGAACGATGAGCTCATCACAAAAATCCTCGCCTAAGCAAACCCGGCTTGAACGGGGCACCCGCGGATCTGTTTTGGAATCCTCGACCTTGGAACCGGAGTCACGGTGTTCGAGAGAGAGACTGCGAACGGCATACTCCAGCGTCCGCACCGTCGTTGTTCCGACTGCAACAATTCTTCTTCGCTCATCGCGAGCACGCTGGATCTTTTCCGCCGCTTCCGGCGAAATCTCGTACCACTCCTTGTGCAGCTTATGCTCCTCAACCACCTCGACCCTCACTGGCTGAAACGTTCCCAGCCCGACGTGCAACGTCAGCTCAGCAGTCTCGATTCCGCGCTGGCGAATCCTCTCCAGAATCTCGGGCGTGAAGTGCAAGCCAGCCGTGGGCGCAGCCACCGAGCCCGGCGGCTTGGCGTAGACCGTCTGATACTGCTCCCGATCTTCGGGGGTGTCCGGCCGATCGATGTAGGGCGGCAGCGGGATGTGCCCGAGACGGTTCAGGACACCGAAGAAGTCTTCGACTGGATCGAAGCGTAGATGGCGCTCGCCGAATGTCCCGCGATCAACAATTTCGGCCGCCAGTTCATGCGACTCCTCGCTGGCTTCTCCTCCGAAGTAGACACGTTCACCGATTCCCAGCTTGCGGCCTGGATGTACCAGCGCTTCCCACACCATGGGCGCGTCTGACAGCTTCTTGGTGAGTAACACCTCGACCTTGCCGCGAAGGAACTCAGCGGCCGCAGGATTCAGCTCTGACACCCGCTGCGCGCGCGAGCCGCTGCGATGTCCGAAAAGCCGCGCCGGCAGGACCTTCGTATTGTTAAAGACCAGCAGATCATCGGGACGGAGCAACTCAGGAAAGTTACGGAAGGTGAGGTCTTCCAGATGGTTTGAGCTACGGCTGACGTGCAGCATGCGTGCCGCAGCGCGATCGGCCAGCGGCTGGCGGGCGATCAGCTCGTCGGGAAGGTGGTAGTCGAAGTCGGAGACCAGCACATATCCATTGTCACCCAGCAGGCGAGACCACGGCGACCTCCAGCCTGACACTCTCGTGTCACATCATTGTGTGCATCTTTGCCTTTTCCCATGGGCAAAGGCTGCGGTACGATACAAGTATTGGTGTCCCGCTTCGGGTCCAATTCCCAAGAATGAAGACGGAGCAACAGCACCGGGAAGAGATCGTCCGCTTCGGAAAACTGCTGCACCAGGCGGGCCTGGTTGCCGCCACCGACGGCAACCTCTCCGTGCGCCTGCGAAATGGCACCATCCTCTGCACGCCCACGCTGATGAGCAAGGGCCTGATGCAGCCGGAAGACCTGGTCATTGTCGACCTTGAGGGCAAAAAGCTCAGCGGCACACGCGGCGTCTCCAGCGAGATCGCCATGCACCTACTGATCTATGGCAAGCGCCCGGATATCGGCGCCGTTGTGCACGCGCATCCGCCGACGGCAACCGGCTTTGCCGCCGCAGGTCTGGCGCTGGATTGCGCGCTATGCGCCGAGCTCATCGTCACTCTGGGATCGGTTCCGCTGGCCAGCTACGAAACTCCCGGTACGCCGGAGCTTGCTGAGGCTCTCGCCCCGCTGGTGGCGGATCATGAAGCCATCCTGATGGCGAACCACGGTGTCGTGACCTACGGCGTCGACCTGCTTAATGCGTACATGAACATGGAAACGGTTGAACACTTTGCCAAGATCACGCTGGTCACCCACATGTTAGGCAAGCAGCAGCCCCTCAGCGATCAGCACGTCAGCAAGCTGCGCGAGATCCGCACCAAGTACCTGGCGCACAACCACGCCATGGCTCAAAGCAAAGACTAAGCTCCACTTCCCAGCGGAATTTTTCTTTACAAACACTGTCCGAAAGCGGACACTTCTATCCGAGAGAGGACACAGCCTCTTTCCACCGCGCTCTGGACAACCTCAGTAACTACCTGATCGTGTGGCACTTAACAGCGCCAGCAATTGGTGCCCCGCATGCACTAGGGATTACGCAATGGATATCGCCCGCCCCGAAATCAAAAAGCAAAAACGCCGCCGCCAGATTATGTGGTCGGTAGCCGCCCTGGTGGTGTTGGTGGGAGTTACGGTGGGCATCTCGCGCCTGAAGCCAGCGGCGCCCACGGTTGACCGCAGCACCATCTGGACCGACACCGTGAAGCGTGGCTCCATGCTGCGCCAGGTGCGCGGCTTGGGTTCTCTAACCCCCAGCCACGAAGATGTCCGGCAGATCCCAGCTGAAACTGAAGCGACCGTCATACGCATTGATAAACTCCCGGGCTCGCTGGTCACCGCTGACACGATTCTGGTTGAGATGAGCAATCCGCAGTTGGAGCAGGAAGCCGTCGACGCGCAGCTTCAAGTCAAGGCCGCGCAAGCTGAATATGAGAGCCTGAAGGTGAAGCTCGATAGTGACCTGATGAACCAGAAGGCCGGCGCCGCCACCGTCAACGCGGACTACAGCGAAGCGCAGCGTCAGGCCGAAACCGACAAAGCACTTTACGACCTGGGCGTGATCTCCGGCTTGGCTGCCAAAGCTTCGGCCGGCAAAGAGCAGGAGATGGACACGCGGGACAAGATTGAAGACCAGCGACTGAAGATCAACCAGGACGCCATCAAATCTCAGCTTGCGGTGCAACAGGCGAAAGTCGACGAAATGCGCGCTCTTGCCGAGCTGAAGCAGCAGCAGCTGGAGCGCCTGAAAGTCAAGGCCGGCGTCGATGGTGTTCTCGTCGAATTGCCGCTGCAAGTCGGACAGCACGTGCTGCCCGGCACCGAGCTGGCGAAGATCGTTCAACCAAACCACCTGATGGCCGAGCTCAAGATTCCCGAGACGCAGGCCCGCGACGTACAAATCGGCGAACCGGCGTCCATCGATACGCATAATGGCGTCATCACCGGCGAAGTCAGCCGAGTTGATCCCGCGGTGCAGAATGGCACGGTTACGGTCGACGTGAAGCTGACGGGCGACCTGCCCAAGGGCGCGCGGCCTGACCTCAGCGTGGACGGAACCATCGATCTGGAAAAGCTGGAAAACGTGCTTTACGTGGGGCGGCCTGCCTTCGGTCAGGAGAGCAGCACCATCTCGATGTTCAAGCTTGACCCATCAGGGAACGGAGCCACGCGGGTGCAGGTGAAGACCGGTCGCGCTTCAGTAAACCTGATCCAGATCGACTCAGGGCTGAAGGAAGGCGACACCGTGATCCTGTCGGATATGTCGCGCTGGGATAACACAGACCGGGTGCGGCTGGAGTAAAAGCGCGCTCTTGGCTTTTCGCTGTTCGCTTTTCGCCAGAAAGCTCTTCCGGATGAATGCGAACACCGAACCAAGCGTGCGGAGATTGCGTAGATAGGGATGGCCGGAAAGTTTCCTCTGGCGAAGAACGAAAAGCGAGTGGCGAAGAGCGACTCTAAGGAATGGACAACAACATGAGCGAAGCAGCAGGCATTCCACTGATTGAAATCGAGAACATGACGAAGGTCTTTTATACCGATGAGGTGGAGACGCACGCGTTGTCAGGCGTACACCTCATGGTGCGCAAGGGTGAATATGTTGCGATGTCCGGGCCATCGGGCTGCGGCAAGTCGACCCTGCTCTCCATCATCGGCCTGCTGGACACGCCGACGGCCGGTAAGTACAACCTGAACGGTTCGCCCGTGGAGAATCTGGACTTCGGCGATCGTTCGCGCATCCGCAACCGTGAGATCGGCTTTATCTTCCAGAGTTTTAACCTCATCGGTGACCTAACCGTGTACGAGAACGTTGAGCTGCCGCTGACCTATCGCGACGGTATGCCGTCGGCCGAGCGCAAGCGGCGCGTGCTCGAGTCGCTGGAACGCGTCGGCATGGCACACCGGCTGCGTCACTATCCTTCGCAGCTCTCCGGCGGTCAGCAGCAACGTGTGGCTGTGGCGCGTGCCCTGGCAGGATCACCGTCGATCCTGCTGGCCGACGAGCCCACTGGAAACCTGGATTCGCGTAACGGCGAAGCCGTGATGGAGCTGCTGCAGAAGTTGCATCGCGAGGGCGCGACCATCTGTATGGTGACCCACGATCCCCGCTTCGCCGCCCATGCGCAGCGTGAAGTGCACCTGTTCGATGGAAAGGTTGTCGCCGAAGACGAGTTACGGCGCCTGATGCAGGAGGCACAGTAAAACGGCAAGTAGCAGTTAGCTCGAGGGCTTCTTATTTCGCACCCTGCCGGGCACGCTGACTGTCGATGGTTGGCACTTTCTTCGCCCATAACTATGCCTTCGGCTAAGCGCTGAGTGCCAACTGCTAACTGGCGCACAGAATTTCTTTTATGACCGGCATGCTCCAACACATTCGCTACGCGTGGCGCCAGCTTCGCAAGAATCCCGGCTTCACCGCCGTGACGGTGTTAACGCTAGGCATTGGCATCGGCGCGAGTGCAGCGATCTTTTCGCTGATCGATGCTTTCTGGCTCCGCCCGCTCGCCGTTCCACACCAGCGGAACATCGTCCGCATCTTCTCGACAACCGAGCAGGAACAGCAGGGAATGTTCTCCTTTGGAGAATACGAAGCGATTGCAAGGAACTCGCGCTCGCTGCAAAGCGCAGTGGCCGTGGGCCGGCGCGGCATGAGCATCCCGCGGCCGGACGGCTCGCAAGAGACGCGCAGTGTCAATGTCGTCTCCAGCAACTTCTTTGACGCCCTTGGGGTCAAGCCGCTGCTGGGGCGCTTCTTTCGCGCCGGCGACGAACAGCTTCTGCAGAACACGCCCGTGGTCATCCTCGGGTATGGCTTCTGGCAGCGGCATTTTTCTGGCAATCCTTCGGTCGTGGGACAGTCCCTAACGCTGGTGCGTGGTAACTCGCGGGTACCTGCGGTGATTCTCGGCGTGCTGCCTCCGTCCTTCCGCGAAGTGGACAACGGTAGCGATCGCGACCTCTGGGTGCCGACTGCGACATGGTCGATCGTGGCCGGCCCGAAGGATCTCGGCTCCTGGGAGTTTCGCTGGTTCGATCTACTCGGCCGGCTAGCCCCTAACGCCACCGTGGCCGATGCGCAGAATGAACTGCATAGCGTCGGGCGTTCGTTTGAGCTCAGCCATCCTGAATCCAATCGCAATCGATCAGTCAGCGTCCTCAGC
>DATHQX010000025.1:0-37202 GCA_035482295.1 Verrucomicrobiia bacterium | reverse complement strand
CATTGTCAAGAGCGTAGTTCGGCATTCGCTTTAAACAAGCGCCACTTCGCTCTAGTTGAACAAGTCCGGGGCCAACCAACCACGGCTCGCCTTGTAATCCTCTCAGATCAGAACTCGGTCCGACCCATGCATCTCTTCGATCGCTAGTGGATCATGATTACCAGTTCGAACTCCTCGTCAGAGGAGCGGGGTGCCCACTCAATAACTCGATGTTTTACTGCACACCATGGCGATTTCCGGGCTGCCCCGCGTACGAACCGAACTCGATCCACTGCTGATAATCCCATGCTTGGCGCATCATCCAGTACAGACAAACTGCCAGCCGACGCGTCAGGGCGACCTTGGCGATCTTCCGACCCCGCCGCATCATCAGGTGAAAGTATCGCCTGCGCCATTCCGGAAGACTGCGCACCGTGACCTGCGCCGCCTTCCACCAGCAAGAAGCGCAAGATCGAACTTCCTTGCTTGGTAATGTGTCCCAGCCGTCTTCGACCCCCGCTGGAGTCTTCCAGCGGAACCAGGCCAAGATAGCTGGCCACCTGCTTGCCACACTGAAAGCGTTCGGCTTCTCCGATGATCAGCACGAATGCCAGTGCGGTAAGTGGACCCACACCAGGATGAGTCGCCAGTCGTTGTGCCTCGGGAAACTTCTCCACTTCCTGCTCCACCGCCTGGCTTAACTCAGCGATGGTGGGGTTCAACCGATCCAGCAACTCCAGCAGATCGTGCCGTCGCCGGCTGGCCCATGGAGCCAACTGGAACGATTCCAGGCGCGGACGTTCGGTCCGCCACAACCGCTTCTTGCACCGCAGGCCTTCGTTCAGCGCCACCGCTTGCAACTGATTCATGATCCGCGTACGCGCCTGTACCATGCGGTGCCGATGCCATAGCAGTTGCCGCAGATCGCGGTTCTCCCAGCTCGGCACCCAGATCTTGGGAAAGTCATCCTTCAGCATCAGCTTCAGAATCAGTTGTGCATCTTGCCGATCCGTCTTCTGCTTACGTACGCGCTTGGTTCGGATCTCGGCGGCATCTCCGATCCACAGCTCGATCTGCAACTCACTCAGCAGCCGCTCGAACCAGCGTCCGTGCCCGCTCGCTTCCATACCCACTCGCACGGTCTTTCCCTGGTTCACTACCTCGCGGTAGAACTCTTCGGCTTCCTGCGGATGATGCAGTCGGCGCTCCTCCAACTCTCCGGTGTCGGTATCAACTAACGCGATTTGCTGAAACTCGGGGTGGAAATCTACGCCTATAATGATCATTGTTCGGCTCCTTTCTCCCGAGCCTGTTGGTTGGTCAGCACCACCAACTTTACTCGGCGACGGGAGCCGACATTGTCATGGAATCAATTTCATTAAGTGATCACAGTGTCGAAATTGTCCCGGTATCGCCGCCTGAAGCCGGCTTCGGCCGCGTAGGCGCCGCCACCCCCGGGCTGATGCTCCGGCTCACAGCGCTTCCACCCGGCCTTTGGCGGGGTCCATGTCATCTGGTTCGGGATGACAATTCACGGGCATAACTGGCCCTAAGCCCTAACCCTTGACCGTGGCCCCTGACAACTAGCCTAGCGGTTGACCGCCAACCGCCATCCACCGACCACTAGCCATTGATTTGCACCCACCCGTTACACTGTTAGCCATGCGACTTATACTTGTAGCTGTGACCGCTATCATGGGTTTGACTACGCTTCCCGCAACGGCCGCCTCGACTGAGTTCGGCCCCAACAATCCTTTTTATTCGCCCAGCACGCTGCCCTTCCAGGCGCCGGCCTTCGATAAGATCAAAGACAGCGATTATCAGCCTGCTATCGAGGCCGGCATGGCCGAGGAGTTGAAGGAAGATGAGGCGATCGCCAACAATCCGGCGGCGCCTACCTTCGACAACACCATTGTTGCGCTGGAGAAGAGTGGCCAGTTGTTGACGCGCGTTACCGCGGTTTTCTTCGGCGTGGTCTCCGCAAACAGCAATCCTGAGCTGCTAAAGATTCGCTCCATCGAGGCGCCGAAACTTGCGGCGCACCAGGACGCGATCCGGCTCAATACGAAACTGTTTCAGCGCGTGAAGGCGGTCTACGATCAGCGGCAATCGCTGCATCTCGACCCCGAGCAGTTGCGACTGGTGGAGTGGGATTACCTGCAGTTTGTCCATGCGGGCGCCAACCTCAGCGAGGCTGACAAGACCGAGCTGAAGAAGCTCAACGAGCAGATCGCGGTCCTGCAGGAGGATTTTCAGAGCAAGCTGCTGGCTGCAACCCAGGCCGGCGCCTATATCACGAAGGACAAGGCAGCCCTGGCTGGCCTGAGCGACGGACAACTTCACGGCGCAGCCGAGTCGGCGAAAGGGCGCAAGGTGGAAGGCTACGTCGTTCCCCTGCAGAACACCACGCAGCAGCCCGACCTGGCGACGCTGAGCGAGCGCAGCACGCGACAGACGATCTTCGAGAATTCGTGGAACCGCGCCGAACACAACGATGCCAACGACACGCGCGCGACCATCGCGAAGATCGCGCAGTTGCGGGCGCAAAAGGGAAAGCTGCTCGGTTATCCCAACTTCGCCTCGTGGACCTTGGTCGATCAGATGGCAAAAACGCCGGAAGAGGCCTTTAAGTTTATGGACGCGCTGGTGCCTCCGGCAACCGGTCGGGCGGCAGACGAAGCGCAGGACATCCAGGCCCTGATCGATCAGCAGAAGGGCGGCTTCAAGGTCCAGCCGTGGGATTGGGATTTCTACTCCGAGCAGGTGCGCAAGGCCAAGTACGATCTGGATGAAGAGCAGGTGAAGCCGTATTTCGAGCTGAACAACGTGCTGGAGAATGGCGTCTTCTACGCAGCTACGAAGCTATACGGGATCACGTTCAAGGAACGGAAAGACATTCCGGTCTACACCTCGGGCATGCGAGTCTTTGAAGTTTTCAACGCCGACGGCAGTCCGCTGGCGCTGTTCTACACCGACTACTTCAAGCGCGACAGCAAGCAGGGGGGCGCGTGGATGGACCAGTTCGTCGGCCAGTCGAAGCTGCTTGCCACCAAGCCAGTCGTCTTCAATGTCTGCAACTTTGCACCGCCGGCGCCGGGCGAGCCTGCGCTGCTGACCTCAGACGATGTTCGCACCATGTTCCACGAGTTCGGCCACGCGCTGCATGGCATGTTCTCCAATACGGAATATCCCACATTGTCGGGTACGTCGACGGCGCGCGATTTCGTGGAGTTTCCTTCGCAGTTCAATGAGCACTGGATGGACAACCCGGAGGTCTTCCAGCACTTCGCCAAGCATTACAAGACCGGCGCTCCCATGCCGGCCGAGCTGATGGAGAAGATCAAAAGCTCCCAGACCTTCAACAAGGGCTATGACATGACCGAGTTGGTGGCCGCGGCCGAGCTCGACATGAGGTGGCACATGTTGACCGCGAGCGCGCCGCTGCAGGATCCGGACACCTTCGAACGGGACGCGCTGGAGAAGATCAAGATTTGGATCAGCTATGTGCCGCCGCGCTATCGGTCCAGCTACTTCAATCACATCTGGAGTGGCGACTACGCTGCCGGCTACTACGCTTATCTTTGGACGCAGATGCTGGCCGACGACGCGTATCAGGGCTTTGTGGATCAGGGCGGTTTGACGCGCGCCAACGGCGACCGCTTCCGCAAGATGGTGCTGTCGAAGGGCAATACCGAAGACTTGGAGACCCTGTACGTGGATTGGCGCGGAGAGAAACCGAAGGTCGAGCCCATGCTGAAGTACCGTGGGTTGGAGCCTGATAAGAAGTAGTCAGCTCAGCACTCAGCCCAGGTTAACGTCCAAGGGCGGACGTTAACCTGGGGCACCAGACTGTAAAGGTTCATACCCAAAGATCATGAGCGAGTGGCGCGTGCCAGTTGCGGCTCGGCGCGTCGATGTAGTTCGATGACGCTTCAGCCTGCATCCATATCAGTTGAATGACGAAAACGGCGACGAAACGCGCGCAGCTCAGCGACCGGCAGGTTGAACTGATTGCCCGCGCCCTGGCTGATCCGCGCAGGCACGCCATCCTGAAGCAGATCGGGGAAGGCGATTCGATGATGTGCTCGGACTTGCGCGAATGTCAGCCCATCAGCGCGGCTACACTATCCCATCACATGAAAGAGCTGGAAGCCGCCGGCCTTGTTGAAATCATACGGGAAGGCAAGTTCGCCCGCTTGATACTGCAGCGCCACGTTTTACACGCTTACCTCGACCATCTGTCCAGAATTTAACCAAAGCTGCTGAACCCTTTTCGCGCGCCGCACATCAATTCGATAGTCATCGAAATGTTGAAATTATTTCGACTGGTGAGGAGAAAATTATGGGCAAGCTGAACAACAAAGTAGCGGTGGTCACGGGAGCGTCGAAGGGTATCGGCGCCGAGATCGCCAAGAGTCTCGCAGCCGAAGGAGCTGCTGTAGTTGTTAACTATTCTTCGAGCAAGCAGGGAGCCGACCGCGTGGTGGAGGACATCAAGTCCAAAGGCGGCAAAGCCATTGCGGTGCAGGGGGATGTAGCCAAAGCGGCCGACGTTCAGCGCCTGTTTGCAGAAACCAACAAGGCATTCGGCAAGGTCGACGTTCTGGTGAACAATGCAGGCATCTATCGCTTCGCTCCGATCGAAGAGATCACCGAAGAACAATTTCATGAGATGTTCAACACCAACGTTCTCGGCCTTCTACTGGTCACGCGGGAAGCGGCGAAGAACTTCAACGGCAGCGGTGGCAGCATCATCAACATCGGCTCGGCCGTGACGGAGATATTTCCGCCGGCCAGCTCGATTTATACCGCCACGAAGGGCGCCGTGGATGCCGTGACGCAAGTGTTAGCCAACGAACTCGGTCCGAAGAAGATCCGGGTGAACTCAATCAATCCGGGCGTCATCAATACCGAAGGCACGTTGACGCAGGGCATCATCGGCAGTGAATTCGAAGCGGGCGCTCTGAGCAAGACGCCGCTGGGTCGCACGGGATTGCCGGGGGATGTTGCCCCCATCGCGGTGTTCCTGGCGTCGGATGATTCCGGCTGGTTGACCGGCGAGACCCTCGTCGCCTCCGGCGGAATGCGGTAATTCGCAGCCGAGGAAACTTCAATGGGTCGCCCTTGAAGGGCCTCGTGATCAATAAACGTGGGTACCCGGGGCTTACGCCTCGGGGCTCGCCTTGCCCCCTGCCTAGATCGTCCCACTGAAAGCGCATCCCTGCGGCCTGGTTCTTGACACATGTGCAAGAACATTCGGCTTTCGTCAATGCTGGCTATGACTGCAGATTTCAGCCGGGTATGCACGCATCCGGACCAACCCAAAACAACCGTTGTTCCGTGCTATACTCGCAGCGTATTTTTGCAAGGTCATGCTTCAGTTTCTGACCCGGAGGGGTTGATGAAGTACCGCGTCCCAGCAGGATTCGCAGTGTGTGCTTTCTGTGCTCTTTTCCTGGTATTTCTCACAACCCCGGCTTATGCGTACGGCGATCCCAATGCAGTGGGTTTGGCTTCGCAGATTATTACTCCTCTCCTGATCATGCTCTCCGCCGGGATCGCATTCCTTAGAAAGCAAATTGGAGCTGCTTTTGTCGCAGTTTCACGGCGTCTCCGTCGGCGCGATGCCTAGTCGCGACTTTCGCCCTGCTGTTTTATCGCTCTGGTTCCGGCTCATCACCCTGGGGATTATCGGCCTGCTCTTTGCCGAGGCGCTCGCGCTCGCGCAGGGAGAGGTCCAGGGTTGGACCTATTACCTCACCACCGGTGCAGTGATTTTTGAAGTGATCGTGCGCTTTGTTGGCGCTGCGGTAGCCGGCCTGATCGCGGGGACCCTCTGCACGGCAATCGTCGCTCCGTTCCTGTGGCATTTCGAGGCATCGCGCGAACGAATCGCGGACTGGACTCTCAAGGCCGCCATAATCGTTGTCCTCTATTGCGATTCGCGATACGCGCTGATGACCTTGGTGCGTTCGTATAACGTCGACGCACGCATCCGGTACAACGACTACCTGATCTACGGTCATGCGCTGGTATTCGCCGCAGTCCTGTTGATTCCTCGGACGCGGACCCAGGTAATTACCAGCATCGACGGTCTTCTTTCCGATAAGATGACGCGGCGCACCGCCATTGCGACGGTGGTTGGCGCTGCCGGCTTGGCGGCCACGGAATTTGCGCTCAGCAAGGCTACACCGATTGTGAAGGCTGCCCTGGCTCCTCAGAGGCCGAAGGGCAACATCCTGCTTATCACGTTCGACGCGTTATCGGCAGAGGACATGTCGTGTTATGGCTACAGGCTGCCGACCACGTCGAACATCGATGCCTTCGCCCGCAACGCAACCCTCTTCAAGAACTACTATTCAGCCTCGACCTTCACCACCCCGAGCATCGCGAGTATCGTGACTGGTTTGTATCCGACACAGCATCGCGTCTTTCAACTGTTAGGGGAGATTCAGCGCGACGAAGTTGAGAAGAGCTTGCCGCATCTGATGCGCTCGGCCGGCTATGCGACCGGAGCGCTGCTCTCGAATCCGTACGCGTATTACCTGGTGAATAGCCTACGCAGCGAATACGACATCCTCCCACGGCCGACGTATCAGAAAGGTGGGCTGGAGCGCGTTTGGAAGGCGTCGGTTCCACTGCATCAGGACTCGGGTGTCGGCAACCGGATGGACGAGTACAAGGACCTGGTCACCGCCTGGAATCCTATGATGGGTGGAATGCCGCTGGAGCTGTATCTGCAATATCCGGCGCATGAAAGCTTCGAGCACGGGCAGAAGATCCTCGACCAACTGCCTGATGGGTTCTTTCTGTGGATCCACGTGATGACGCCGCACGCCCCGTATCATCCTGACAAGGCGTCACGCGGGGTGTTCCTTCCCGATGACGAGCTCAAGAGGTTTGAGGGTGAAGATGACAACGGAGCGAAGCGATGGGATCCTCACTATCCGCCCGATCAACAACCGCAAGTCGACTTGCGCAGGCTTGCCTATGACGAGTTCATTCTGACGGCCGATCGCAGCTTTGGCGAGTTCATGACGGCCTTCGAAAAAAGTGAGAGGTCGCACAACACTACGGTCATCGTGTCGGCAGATCATGGCGAGAGCTTTGAAGGCGGTATCTACCAACACGAAACACAGTACATGACGCGTCCGGTGATTCACATTCCGCTGATAATCCGCACGCCGGGCCAGCAGGAGGGCCGTAGCGTTTCCTTTACGGCTGATCAGACGGCGCTGTCGCCCACGATCCTCGACCTCGCTGGGCAGCCGAAGCCGAGCTGGATGCCCGGTGAGTCTCTAGTCCCTTTGCTGAGCAGCGATCGCGAGGGCGAAGGGCTAGCGTTCTGTCAGTTCCTGGAGAAGAACAGTATCTTCAAGCCTCTGAAGTTCGGCACCGTCGGAGTCGTCGACAGGCACTATCAATACGTTGTTCTGCTCAACTCGCAACACGGCGTCCTTCGTCCCCTTAGTGAAGCGCAGAACTGGCAGATCGATCGCAGCGCGGAGCACCCGGAACAAGCGACGGCATTGCGCGCTGCGATTAATTCGCGATTCCCAGGGGTCATACAGACATCCGCGTGAACCGACACTACCTGAACCTGACCTCGGGCGCGTGGCGGCAGCTGCGCCGTAACTGGCGCGTCTCGCCCAGTCCCATGGTGCTGTGGCAGACCGCGGGAGCGGGATCGATACTTTCCGCGATGGCCGGAGTGCAGGCCACACTTCACCGCGAGCAGCTTGCAAAGGCAAACTTCCGCGATGCTATCGTCGTGCTGGGGTACTGGCGGTCGGGCACCACGCTGCTGCATGAGTTGTTGTGCCTCGATACGCGTTATACCTATCCCACCACGCACGCCTGCATGAACCCGCAGCATTTTCTGTTTTCGGAGGCTTCGGTTCTATCCAAAGGCGGGGCGACGATGAAGCGTCCGATGGACGAGATGGAGATTCATGCCAGCTCGCCGCAGGAGGACGAGTTCGCACTGCTGGGCCTGGGCGCACGCTCTCCTTACGAGGCGCTGCTGATGCCGGCGATACTGCCGGAAGCGTTGAAGCTTGTGGACCCGCGGGATCTTGCTCCTCAGGAGCAGCAACGCTGGCGTGAGGTTTTCCTGAACTTTCTTGCCGGCGTATCGGTGCGGGGCCTGGGGAAGCCGATGATCCTCAAGTCGCCGACACATGGTGCACGCGTCGACACTCTTCGCGAATTGCTTCCCGACGCGCGCTACCTGGTGATTGTTCGCGACCCGGTGACCAACTTCGAATCGGTAATTCGGATGTGGCGCAAGATGTTTGAGACATACGCGATCGGACCGATACCGCCGGATGACGCAATTCGCGAGGCAGTTCTGGGCGACCGCCCTCGCTTCGAGTCGAAGCTGGCTGCCGGTACCGCTGACTTGCCCAAGAACCGATTCGCGGCGATCACCTATGAGTCGCTGGTTTCGAATCCGGTAGGCGTGATCGAACGGCTTTACCAGCAATTGGAACTGGGAGATTTCGAACCCGCACGAGCCGCCATCACCGCCGAAGTGGCGCGCCGCAGCGGTTACAAGGCGAAAGGCAGCCTGCCTTCGCCGCAGTGGCTGGAGAGAATCAATCGGGAGTGGGCGACGGTTCTTGCGGATCACTCCAAAGTTCAGGAACGCGCGCTCGGTCCAACCTAAGCGCTTTGACGGCGACCTTAAGGTGCGCCCCTTCCAATCAGCAGCAAAGCGCGCTCGAATCAGCTTGTCTCAAGGAGGCGAACAACGAAGGCACATCGGAACAGAAAAGAAGGATGAGACCGGCAGCCGGCGGTGGAGTCCGAGAGCTGCCGGATTGCTTACATATTGCGGCGTGCTGGCTTGGCCAGCCCTTCGCGCTCAACTTCGCGCTCAATGTTGCTCCACACCCGAGGGTTGGGATCTTCCATGGGAACCAGCAGTTTAGCGGCCTCGGCAATGTAACGCAGGTCGGCAACCAGATCGGAACACACCTTACAGGTCCTCAGGTGCTCCTGCTCTTCTTCGCTGCCACCGCCGTCGATGATGTAAGGCAGAACCTTTTGAAACTCCGCACACGTCATAACTGTCCTCTTCCCGGGAATGGCGGCGGTTCTGTTTTCATCGTGCCCGCACTGCGGATTCCCCTGCATTTCCTGGGAAATGCCTCTCCCCCTCTTCTAACGTCGCCCGGCGGCCTTCTCCGCTTTGCTTTGCTTGAGAAGGTCACGCAACTTCATCCGGGCCTTGTGCAACTGCGACTTACTGTTGCCGATAGAACAACCCATCATCTCGGCAATCTCGTTATGCTCGTATCCCTCAACATCGTGCAACACAAAGATGATGCGATACCCCGGCGGCAGGCTTTCTACCGCCCGTTCCAGATTGACTCTGTCGATGGAACCGGCCAGCACATTATCACGCGTCCCCACATCTTTTTTTGGACCGTCTTCCTGCTGCGGTTCCATGGTCTCCTCCAGCGAAACCTCTGGTAAACCCTTCTTCCGCAGGTGCATCAGGACCACGTTGACTGCCAGACGGTGCAGCCAGGTAGAGAAAGCGGACTCGCCGCGGAAAGTTGCGATCTTGCGGTAGAGCTGAAGGAAGGCTTCCTGGGTAAGGTCTTCGGCTTCAGCCGTGTTGCCGGTCATGCGCAAACAAAGCGAGTAGACACGCCGCTTGTGTAGGCCATACAAGGCTTCAAACGACTCGGCGTCGCCCTTCTGCGCCCGCTCGATTGCCTCATGCTCGGAGATACCGTTCGCCAGAATTTTTTTAGCGATAGTCAAGGTCTTATTTTCCAGTGATCTACTGCTTTGATGCGTCCAGAGTACCTGCTGTTGTCCGCCTCTGAAGAATCAAAGTAGCCGGCCTATCCAATCCTCATGTCACGCCCAGTGTCCCAGTAGGATGCCGGCAATGGTCCAAATGAGGCACCCGAAAAGTGGAGAGCTCCTCGAATAAGGGCAGCTCTCCGCGATTCAGCCCGGATGTTTGGGCTGGGAACATTGCTGCCAGGATTGGCAGATTTCGATTCGTTAGGGCGAAATTAACACTAGAAATGCTTGACAAGCCACTCACCGGGGCTAAAATACCTGCCAATTGAGGTGTTTTTTAGGGTCACAGCGTACCTTTTATGAGTGCAGGCCAGCCAGCAAATTCAACCTACAACTATCCCCAGAGCGACGCAATGGACAACCAGTGTCGGCATCCCCGAGTCCAGGTGGTCTCGCGAGACGAAGATGCGGAGTACGTGGAGTGCTTAGAGTGCCGCGAGATCTTTGAGTCGAGTGAATTCCGCGACATGGACATCGAATCCAAAATCCCAACCGAAGAAGAATAAGTCACGTCGAAGCGCCTGCATTCGGCAGGTAGACGCATTACGTGTGCTCGCGCGCTCAGCGCAGGCGCAGAGCCGCGTCGGCTGACAGCTCTGGCTCCGCAAATTCGCCTGCAAGGAACCGGGGATAGGCAGCTGCGGCGATCATGGCGGCATTGTCGGTCGAGAGCTTGCGGGACGGAAAGTAGACCGCCAAACCTCGCTTGGTGGAGGCTTCCCGAAAGACGGAGCGTAACTCCGAATTGGCGGCGACGCCTCCCGTGACCAGCAGAGTGACGGCGTTGTACTCCTGTGCCGCCAGCATCGTCTTGCTGACCAGATCGTTGACCACAGCGTGCTGGAACGACGCCACAAGGTCCAGGGTCTGCGGGTCGCAGTTCGCGAGTATGTCCTCGTTCGTGGGACCGTGCAGTGCGCTCAACCTGTGCCTGCGCCGCTCGATGGCGGCCTGCATCTGGTGGGTTTCCACGTAGCGCAGTACGGCCGTCTTAATGCCGCTGTAGGAAAAATCGATGCGGTGCTCGTCTTCACTGTGACGGTTCTGCGGATTGCGGTCGCGGTGTTTCATCTGGGCGAAGGGGAACTTCACCGCTTGAGGATTGCCGCGCTTCGCCAGGAAGTCGATGATCGGGCCGCCGGGATAATCGAGCTCGAGCAGCTTGGCCACCTTGTCGAAAGCCTCGCCGGCAGCGTCGTCCCGCGTATGGCCTACATTGTGGTATGTCCAGGCATCGTCCTTGCGGTTGGCCAGGTACAGATGAGTGTGTCCGCCGCTGACCACGAGAGCGAGCACCGGGAACTCCAACTCGCGATTGCCGTTCTGACGCTCCTCCAACAAGACCGCGTGAATGTGGCCTTCCAGGTGATTCACTGCGATCAGCGGCTTCTCGAGCGCATAGGCCAGCGCTTTGGCATAACTGAGTCCGACGAGTAGAGCGCCTGCCAGTCCTGGCCCCTTCGTCACCGCCAGCGCGTCGATGGATTCGTAGCTCCGGCCGGCATCCTCCAGAGCTTTGCTCACGACCGGCACGATGGCCCGTAAGTGTTCACGAGAAGCTAGTTCCGGGACGACACCGCCATAGGGCTGGTGCGTGGCGATCTGCGAATAAACCACGCTGGAGAGGACCTCCTCGCCGGAGCGGACCACAGCCGCCGCCGTCTCATCGCACGAACTTTCGATACCCAGGATAAAAACGTCGCCCACGTAACCATTGTACGAGGCTATAGCGCCTGGCACGCGTTATCATCAAAAAGCTCGGATGAAAGAGCACGCCACCAATATCGTTCGCGAGCTTCGCCAGCGCGGCTTCCAGGCCTATTTCGCCGGAGGCTGCGTTCGCGACACGCTGCTAGGTCTAGCGCCTACGGACTATGACGTGGCCACCGATGCCAAGCCGTCGCAGGTGATGCGCGTCTTTCCTGACACTTACGCTGTCGGCGCGCAGTTTGGTGTCGTGCTGGTTCCTGCGCCCAAGGACATTCCGCTTCCCACGACGCCCTCCGAGCACCCGAACTACGTCGAGGTGGCCACGTTCCGTAACGACGGTGCGTACTCCGACGGCCGTCATCCCGACCAGGTGCGCTATTCCAAGGATCCGCAGGAGGATGTGCAGCGCCGCGACTTCACCATCAATGGATTGCTAATGGATCCACTGGACGGCAATCGGGTACTGGATTTTGTTGGCGGCCGCAAGGACCTGGAGGCTCACATCGTGCGCGCCATCGGCGATGCGGAGTGCCGCTTTCAGGAAGACAAGCTGCGCATGCTGCGCGCCGTGCGCTTTGCGGCCCGGTTTCAATACGACATCGAGGCACAGACATTCGCGGCGATCCAAAAGCTGGCGCCGCTGATTCATCAGGTCAGCCGCGAACGGGTTCGCGATGAGCTGACCAAGATGCTGACCGAAGGTCACGCGCGCCGAGCATTCGAGTTGCTGGATGCGACTGGTTTATTGAAGGAAGTTCTGCCGGAAATCTCCCGCATGAAGGGCGTGGAGCAGCCGCCGCAGTTTCATCCTGAGGGCGATGTGTGGGTCCACACCCTGATGCTGCTGGAGCAGTTGCCGGCGCGATCCTCGCGCACGCTGGCCTGGGGCGCGCTGTTGCACGACGTAGGCAAGCCGCCGACGTTTCGGGTCGCGCCGGATCGCATCCGCTTCGATGGGCATGTCGAAGTGGGCGTGAAGATGGCCGAAGAGATCTGCCATCGTCTGCATTTTTCGAACGACGAGGCGAAACAGATTCTGGCGCTGGTCGCCAACCACATGCGCTTCGGCGACGTCGAGAAGATGAAGGAGTCGACGTTAAAGCGCTTCATGCGGCTGGCGAAGTTCGAGGAGCACATGGAACTGCACCGCATCGATTGCCTGAGCAGCCATCGCAAGCTGGAGATGTATAACTTCGTCAAAGACCGGCTGGAGCATACGCCGGTGGAAGAGATTCGTCCGCCGGCACTGGTGAACGGACGCGACCTCATCGAGTTGGGATACAAGCCGGGAGCGGAGTTCCGCGAGATTCTCTCGGCGGTGGAGGACGCGCAGCTGGAAGGCTCGCTGCACGATCGGGAAGAGGCGTTGTCGTTCGTGCTCGGTCAATTTCCGCTCGCGAAGTAACCTCACCTCGTCGCACTCTGTTCTACAATCGAAGCTCAGAGCTATGCAGCACGCCAGCTCAACTTTGCGAAAGATCTTCGGCAATGCTCTAAGCAAGGAGGGAGCCGACGCGCCTTTGCTGGCGTGGCCGCTGGCTTGCGGCAGCAAGATTGGGGAGAAGACCAGCGCGGTTGCGTACGCGGACGGCACCCTCACCGTCGCGGTTCCGGATGAGACGTGGCGCCGGCAATTGCAGAGCTTTTCCGGGCAATATTTGAACGCGCTGAGACAGATTTCTCCTGCGAAGATCAACAAAATTGAATTTGTAGTTACGAATAAACCAGAACACTGATCCCCAAAGACCATGGTTTCCGATAAAGACGTTTCTTATGTCGCAGAGCTGGCGCACCTCGAGCTCACCGCTGAGGAGCGCACACGCATGTTAAAGGACCTCAACTCGATCCTCGGCTACATTGACCGCCTGAACGAGCTCGACACGTCCAACGTCGAGCCCATGGCGCAAGTCGCCAGCCGTTACGGAGAGCGCAAGGTCGGCGAAGGCTTCCTGTACGCGATGCGCGAAGATGAACAACGCCCCTGTCTGCCGCGAGAAGAAGCGCTGAAGAATGCGCCCAATTCGGACGGTACATTCTTCAAGGTCCCAAAGGTGATCGAGCGATGAACCTCGACTGCCTTACCGTAGCTTCCGCGCGCACCGCCGTCGCTGAACGGCAGACAACGGCGACAGCTCTGGTCGATGAGTTCTACGCGAAGATTAACGCAGAGGATGGAGCGATTGGCGCATACCTCACGCTGTCAAAGGAGCGCGCCTATCAGCAGGCATCTCGTGTCGATCGGCTGGCCGATGCGGGCGAGGATCTGCCACCGCTGGCGGGAGTGCCGATTGCTGTCAAAGACGTCTTTACCACCAAGGACGTTCGCACAACGGCCGCCTCAAAGATTCTCGACAACTTCATCGCTCCGTACGACGCGACGATCGTGTCGCGTCTGGAGGAAGCCGGCGCGATCATTCTCGGCAAGACGAACTGCGACGAGTTCGCCATGGGTTCGTCGAACGAGAACTCCGGCTTCTATCCCGTACACAATCCGCGGGATCACTCGCGTGTGCCTGGAGGGTCGTCGGGTGGTTCGGCAGCCGCGGTTGCGGCGGGAACTGCTGTAGCTTCGATCGGCTCTGATACCGGCGGCTCAATCCGGCAGCCAGCGGCATTTTGCGGCGTGGTCGGCCTGATGCCTACATACGGACGCGTCTCTCGCTACGGGTTGATCGCTTTCGCTTCGTCGCTCGACCATCCCGGGCCATTCGGCAAGACGGTGAAGGACACGGCCATCCTTCTGGAGGTGATGGCGGGGCGCGATCCGATGGACTCGACAACTGCCGACGTGCCGGTGCCGAAGTACTCCGGATACGTGGGCGAGCCGGTTGAAGGTATGAAGGTCGGCGTCCCGATGGAATATTTCGAGGACGGTCTCGATCCTGAAGTTCGCACGGCAGTAGAGATCGGGATTCAGGAACTGAAGAACGCCGGCGCGGAAATCGTTCCGCTGTCGTTGCCGCACACCCAGTATGCGATTCCTACGTACTACGTGATCGCTACGGCGGAAGCTTCGTCAAACCTGGCGCGCTACGACGGCGTGCGCTATGGTCTGCGTTCGAGTGAAGGCAAGACGCTCAGCGAGATGTATCGCCGCACGCGTGATGCGGGATTTGGCGTCGAGGTGAAGCGCCGCATCATGCTGGGGACGTATGTGCTGAGCGCCGGATATTACGACGCGTATTACCTGAAGGCACAGCGGGTGCGCAGTTTGCTGGCCCGCGATTTCGACGAAGCGTTCGCGAAAGTCGACGTCATCGTCACGCCGACAACGCCCACTCCGGCGTTCAAACTTGGTGAGAAGGCCGAAGATCCGCTGGCGATGTATTTGGCCGACATCTTCACCGTAACGGCTGACTTGGTCGGGATTCCCGGCATCTCGATTCCCTGCGGGAAGAGCCGTGAGGGATTGCCGATCGGCATGCAGATACTCGGGAAGCACTTCGATGAGGCTACTGTGTTGAAGGTGGCGCATGTCGCCGAGCACGCGTTGGCCCCCAGAGTGGTGTAGGCGAACCGCAGATCCTTCAACTGCGCTGCGGCGCGACTCAAAATCGAGGTCGCAAAAACAGTGCGGAGGCTCCGCTCAGGGCGACAAATCTCATTTAGATCTCTTCGTAATACCGTTCGCCAGCGCAACTGCGGCACAGGATTCGTCCGTCGCGCCGCACTTCGCGCTGGAAGTTGATGCCTTCACCACATTCGGCGCAGACGATCCGCTCGCCCTTGTAGCCTGGCAGCTCTTCCGGTGGAAGCGAGACTTTCACCCACTGTTCGGTGAAGAGATCTTCGATCGACATCTCGCGGTAGGCGAGCATCTGCTGCTGGTTCTTGCTCTCGATCTCCGGATGCATCTGCCGCGCCAATGCCTTGGAGCTTTCCTTCGCAGAGACTCGAATCGCTCGGCCCGACTGCAGATCGACGAACGTCGCCGCAACTTTTCCCCAGTCGCGGAACTTCAGCGCGCGTTTGCCCAGCCTGCAGCCGGTCACCACCCCTACGGCATCGGTGGCGCAACGATCGATCTCAACGAAGGTGATGAGCCGTTTGCGGTCTTTGCCGTAGGGATCGTCGATGCCCAGGAGCTCCAGGCCGCGCATTGCCAGTCGCACGCCGAGCACCTGTCCGGCGCAAAGATGTCCGTGAGCAATTTCGGCGTCGCGCAGCAACTCATCCAGGCTCTTCACCAGCGTACCCCTCACTGTTGGTCGGAATCGCTCTCGGTCGCCTCATCAACGAACCGGCCGCTGACGTTCACCGTAAACTTGTCGCCGGCCTTGGGCAGGAAAGTCACACGCGCCGGTTGGCGCTCCCAGTGCGGCGCGTCGCAGTTGCTATCCGGCACATCGCCCATGGCGTTCTTGCCCAGATCTTTGCGGAACAATGCCTTCCTGGCCCCCACTTCCGCGACAACGGCAATTACTCTCTCACCACTGGATGGGATGCCGCAATAGGCGGCGTAGTCGCGATACCAGCTGACCTGTGAATAGAATGGGTCGAAGTCCGGGAGCTTGAGCAGGGTGGTCTTGCCGGACTTGCGATCGACCAGCAGCCAGTCTCCGCGCTGCCAGAGCCACTTGGGCGCCTTGCGGCCATCTTCGGGCAGGGAATCGTTGATGCGGTAGGCGCGACGCACGACGAACTCGCGATCGGTGACGTCGTGGGTGTCGCCGGTCGTAAAATCCTTCGCCTTGCCATCGACGAAGAGCGGACGAACGGTCATATCGATCGTCTTGTCTTCGGAGGGGCCGGTAAAGAGTTTGACCTGCATTGGCTTGCCGAGCGTGACGGTGTGAACTTTGGGCGCGGCGAAGCCGGTACCACAGAGGAGCGAAGCGGCGACGAAAAGCCAGGCACAGCGCATAAGAGTGGGCTATTGGCAGGCTAAATCCCGCGCCCGATGGGCCGCAAGGACATGGTTACTCGCAGACAAAACTTTTCTGCGGGCATTATTGGCGATCTTTGCAACTGTCATACAATCAGTTTGCGTCTAAGTGGCTGATGATGCCTTCAACCTACAGCTTCATTGTCCCGGCTTACAACGAGAGCGAGAGGCTCAACGTCTCTTTGCCGAAGATTCTCGACTACGTGCGCCAACGGGAGTTGGCGAGCGAGATTATTGTCGTCAACGACGGCTCTTCCGATGACACCGCCGATGTGGTGCGCCGCTTTATGGCACTACATCCGGACGTCCGGCTGGTCGAGAACCCCGGCAATCGCGGCAAGGGTTACAGCGTTCGTAACGGCATGCTACATGCCCAGAACGATGTGATGCTTTTTACCGACGCGGACCTTTCATCGCCGATCAGTGAGGCCGACAAGTTATTCGCGGCGATCGAGCAGGGCGCCGATGTGGCCATTGGGTCGCGCTGGCTGCGCGCCGAGCTCCAGACAGAGCGCCAGCCGTGGTATCGCCAGCTGTATGGGCGCCTGTTCAACCTGGCGCTGCGCATCGTGCTTGGGCTGAAGTATCGCGACACCCAGTGCGGCTTTAAAGCTTTCACCCGCCAGGCAGCACACACCATCTTTACCCGCCAGCGGATCGAGCGTTGGGGCTTTGATCCCGAGCTGCTGTTTCTGGCAAATAATTTCAAACTACGCACGGCGGAAGTCCCAGTCGAGTGGGCTCACGATCACCGTTCGAAGATCAATCCGTTGCGCGACGGAATCAAGATGGGCGTGGAGATGCTGGCAGTCCGCTGGAACGATCTCCAAGGCTTGTACAAAACGCCTTACCTCACGGTTTCGCCGGAGGTTCTGGCAAAGTCGGCTGCCTCGTTGCCGGTTGCAAAATAACAACTTTGCATGAAAATCGGCTCCCAAATCGGGTCAATCCTTGCCTCCAGTTGTTCGATAGTCTTGATTCTTTGCCCGAAAATTTGTAGCTTTCTTCCACCTTGCGCATCTTCTCCTAGGTCGGCCAGGCCTTAACCGTCCACATAAACATTGCGACCAAAGCGTTGGTTTGCATCTAAGGGTTCTATGTCGCAGCCAGTCATGTACAGCGCGGATGTTGTTCGTCCCCCTGCCGAGCACGGCATCGGTGCGGGCGAAGGCACTTTGCTGGATCGGTATATGCGAATGCGGGAGATGTCCCTGCATCTGTGTTCGCCGCTCTCGGTTGAGGATCACAGTTTGCAGCCCATGCCGGATGCCAGTCCCGCCAAATGGCATTTAGCGCACACTACCTGGTTCTTCGAGACTTTTGTTCTATCGCAGTACATGCAAGGTTTCAGCCCGTACCATCCTGCCTTTCGCAACCTTTTCAATTCGTATTACAACTCAGTCGGCGAGCGGCCTCTGCGTAATTTACGGCATGTGCTGTCCCGCCCCAGTCTGGATGAAGTCCACGCGTATCGGATTTACGTGGACGAAGCCATGGTGCACTTGCTGACGGAAGATCTGCCTGCGGACGCGATCAAGCTGATTGATCTCGGGATCAATCACGAGCAGCAGCACCAGGAACTGATCGTCACCGATGTGAAGAACGGTCTCTGGGCCAACCCGCTGCGTCCGGCTTATCGCGCCAATGGACACAACGAATCTGCAAGCCGTGAGGTTCTGCCGCTGAAGTGGCAGAGCTTCGCCGAGGGCATTTACGCCATCGGGTATGAGGGCACAGCGTTTGCTTTCGACAACGAGGGTCCGCAGCACAACGTGTATTTGCAGCCCTTCCGGCTGGCTTCGCGCCTGGTGACTAATGGCGAATTTCTGGAGTTCATGCGGGACGGCGCGTATAGCAATCCGCTGATCTGGTTGTCGGACGCGTGGGACGCGGTCAACGGCAATCGTTGGCATGCGCCGCTGTATTGGGAGCAGCGCGATGGGGAGTGGTGGAGCTTCACCATGGACGGACTCCAGCCTCTTCGCCTCAATGAGCCGGTCTGTCACGTGAGCTTTTACGAAGCCGATGCTTTTGCGCGCTGGTCGGGCGCGCGCCTGCCTAGCGAATTCGAATGGGAAGTGGCGGCACGCGGGTGTCATGTTACTGGCAACTTTGTGGAATCGGGAAATCTGCATCCGACTCCGGCTGCCGGCGACGAGCCGCTGGCCCAGATGTTTGGCGACGTGTGGGAGTGGACCTCGACCCCTTATGTGGCCTATCCAGGGTTCAAGCCGGCCGAAGGCGCGGTTGGCGAATACAACGGCAAGTTTATGTGCAATCAGATGATTTTGCGCGGCGGCTCCTGCGCGACGCCGCAATCGCACATTCGAGCCACCTACCGCAACTTCTTCCCGCCCCATGTACGCTGGCAGTTCATGGGACTACGGTTAGCCAATGGCAACTAGCAAGCAACTACAACTACTTGAATATCCGGCATACGCGCTGGAAGTGCGCGAGGGTCTATCTGGCGCACCTAAGCATCTTCCGGCGAAGCTGTTCTACGACGAAGTCGGCTCGCAGCTCTTCGAGCAGATCACCGATCTCCCGGAATATTACTTGACGCGCACCGAGCGTTCGATCCTGGAGCGCTATGCGGCAGATATTTTGCGGCAGGCCGGAGCGAATCTCACGCTGGTCGAGTTGGGCGCGGGCACGGCGACGAAGACGTGCGTACTGATCGAGGAGTTGGTGCAACGCCAGAGCCGTACGCTGTTCTATCCCATTGATGTTTCCGCGTCGGCCCTGGACGAGGCGGTTCGGAATCTCGCTGGGCAGTTTCCTTCGTTGCGAGTGAATCCGATTGTGGGCGATTACACCGGAGGCGTCCCGGCGCTGAGCCGTATCAGTGGACGCAAGCTGGTGCTCTACATTGGTTCCAGCATCGGCAACTTCGAACCGCCGCAGGCGATTCGTTTGCTGCGCCGGATCCGGCAGACTCTGCGTGCCGGAGACGCGCTGCTCCTGGGCGCCGATTTCGCCAAGAGCTCGAAGGTCCTGCTGCCCGCTTACGACGATGCGCAAGGCGTCACCGCAGCCTTCAACAAGAACATCCTGGCTCGCCTGAACCGCGAGCTGGATGCGGACTTCGACCTCGACGCGTTTCGCCACATTGCTCTTTGGAACCGTCGCTGCTCGCGCATGGAGATCTACCTGGAGAGCCTGGCCGACCAGTCAGCGTTTATTCCGGCGCTCGATTTGGACGTGCATTTTAAGACGGGTGAGCGTATTCACACCGAGAACAGCTACAAGTACACGGACGCAATGATCGAATCGATCCTGCGAGAGAGCGGGTTCCAGTTGGAACACACGTGGTGCGATCGCAAAAAGTGGTTTGGCGTTCATCTGGCGCGTGTCTAACGGCAAGATTGCCGTGAGTTGCTCTACACTGCTTTTGTGACACTGATTTACCCTTGCCTCCGCCGCACCCTGCTGACTCTGGGCTTCCTGGCACTTATTCTTCAGCCCGCGTGGCCTTGGGGCATTGAAGGACATAGCGCGATCAATCGAGTTGCAGCAGAGAAACTGCCGCCCGATATGCCGGCATTTTTTCGTAATGCCGCCGACCAGCTCTCCTATATTGCTCCCGAGCCCGATCGCTGGCGGCAGACATCAGAGCTGGCGCTGAAACGTTCGCAGGAGCCTGACCACTTCATCGATCTCGAAATGATCCAGGGAATGGATCTGCCACCAGACCGGTACAGTTTCTATCGCGCATTGGAAGCACGGAGGCAGCAGACTCCCGGTCATCCCGAAGACCTGTTGCCTGACCGCGTGGGTTTACAGCCGTACATCACCATCGAAGATTACGAGCGGCTGGTCGTCGCGTTCCGCGAATATCGCAAGGCGCTGGCCGAACACCGAACACCGGGGTACGCGGAAGAAGACGCGATTGTTTATGCTGGGCTGCTGGGACACTACGTTGGCGACGGCTCCAATCCCATGCACACATCGATTCAATACAACGGCTGGGTCGGTCCGAATCCGAAAGGATATACGACGTCGAACACAGTGCACTGGAAAATGGAGGGGATTTTCGTCGCCGCCAATTTTAGGCAGCTGCAATTTGCCGATCTGGTGCCGGCGCAACCGCAGCAGCTCACACATCCTTTTCAGGATTACATGCAATACCTCTACGACTCGCACAACCTCATCGAGAAGGCTTATCAGCTGGAGAAAGAAGGCGGGTTTGACGGCGAAGGCACTTCGGCCTCGCGCGAATTCATTCGCCAGCGTCTTGCAGCTGGGGCCACGATGCTGCGCAATATGTGGTATTCGGCGTGGCTGCAGAGCGGCGAAGACCTCAACGACAAGCCTGAACCCAAGCCGACGGCTCCTGGCGGTAAGTAGCTACTGCGCGGCAGCCGAACGACTGGCCACAGGCTGAACCCACGGTCTCGCCTCAAATTCTCTAAACTGCCCTTCCAACTCCCACTCTAGCCGGGCTTTCTCGTTCGCATCGAGCAGCTTCTGGCACGACACCGATCGCGGCTTCGCTCCCGGGACATCCCTCGCACACGGAGTGGCGATTATAAATTCTTTGCCGTTGCTCCACAGACTGGCACCCGGGACGAACGCGTGCTGCACGCTAGTGCGAGCCATTTTCTTCAGCTCCGTGTACGACAGCTTCTGATCCTCGGCAGCACGCAGATACTCGTGCGTCATGTCCGAACGCGCGACGCCTTCATCATCTGTAGCCAGCGCTACAGGCACGCCTGCGCGGATGTACTCGCTTAGCGGATGCTGCGGCCCGCTAACGCCGAGAATGGCAGCATTGCTGGTCAGGCAGATCTCAACCATGATGTTGCGTTCTGCCATCTCATGCAGCAGTTGCATCGGGTCAGTCTCGTTCATCACATCAACGCCGTGACCGATGCGCTCGGCATGAGCGATTTCGACCGACTCGCGAATGTGGAAGAGCAGCCCCTCCGGCGGCACCAGTCCCTGCACCAGTTCTCCAGCATGCAGCGCGATGTGTACCTTGGGATACTGCTGGTGCAGGTAGCCCAGCATGCGCATCTGCAGCGGGAAGTCCTTCATCGGGATGTAGAAGTCCTCGGGCATCACCAGGTTCAGGCCGACGATGCGAGGATCAGGCGGCACCAGCGCAGGGTCTGCGCCGGACAAGAGAAAGCCGGAGAGAATCTCGGCGAAGACGTCTTCTTTCGCACGGCCTCGCGCGACCTGATACAGAAAACGTTGCTCGATCTTGCAGCCCGGATCGGCTTGTGGAGTACCACAATGTAGGATTCTGTCGCGCTCGGCCTCGTCGGCGCGAAGCTCGGCGCTGGCACTTCTAAGAACGGCCGGCAGGCCAGCAGCGATGAGCTTTTCCTCCAAGCGCCCGAAATCTTCATCCCATCCGACCGTCTTTGCCAGTGCATCGATCTCGTGGCTGCCGGGTGGATACATTAGCTCCTGGTAGACCTCGTGTTGCGAAGCTGCGAGAGCCGCGGTTGCCGCCAACATCTTGCCTCCGGTGCCTTGCGTCGCCTGCGCGTATTTGCCGAAGGTCTCGAAGAAGTGATCGTGTCCCGACTGGCCGGAGTGTTCCCAGTTACGCATGGAGAAGCCGTCGATCATACGCGCGTAAAGGGCGGGATCGGCGAACGCCTCGGAGACGGGCCGAAGCGGCGCCTGGCATGGACCGGGTGTCAGGTCGACGGTCTTGGAATCAACGCAAGCGCCGGCCTCGGCCGCCCAGTTGATGAACGACTCCGCGTAAACGCCGCCCGTCAGGTGATTATGCAAATCGGCGCCCTTCGGCATGTCGCGCAGAAAGACCAGGAGGAGGTTGGGGTTATTGCGTATGCTTTCGAAGTAACGCTCGGTACGAGCCTGGTTGCTGCTCTCGGCAGCGGCCGCCAAACTTGATGCGAAAAAGACGAACGCCAAGGTGCGAAGCAGCCAACGCTGCGGACATGCCATACAAACCTCGCGAGTCGGATGCAGCATGATAGCAACTCTCCTGCTACGGTAGGATTTGAGTTTCGCCTCGACTTTCTCTACCATCCAAAGTTTCCGAAGGCTGGCTCACACCATGGAAACTCCCCGAGTCCTCATCTCTCGCGACCAGATTGCTGCCAAAGTAGCTGAACTCGGCGCACAAATCTCTGCCGACTTCGCCGGAGAATCAGTTGTGCTGATCGGCGTTCTCAAGGGTGCGACGATCTTTCTAGCCGACTTGGCTCGGGCCATCCGACTCGACGCCAGCTTTGACTTCATCGCCGTCTCCAGCTATGGTGGCGGTAAAACGAACAGCGGGGAAGTAAAGCTGGTGAAGGATGTGGACCAATCCATGGAAGGCAAGAACGTCATCCTGGTCGAGGACATCCTGGATACCGGCCTGACCTTGACCTATATCCGAAACTTGATCGAGGCGCACCGGCCCAGAAATTTGAAAATTGCCGCTTTGCTGGACAAATCCTCTCGGCGGGTCAAGCCAATTCACGCCGATTACGTAGGTTTTCAGATACCAGACGAATTTGTGGTTGGATATGGACTTGACTTTGCCGAGCGATATCGTAATCTGCCACATATCTGTATTTTGGAGAGCCCCTCGATCGGGGACTAGAATCTAACTGGCCATGTCAGTGTATTCGCCCGTTGTCGCCGGAATAGCGGCCCTTCCCGTAAACGATTGGCGCACGGCCGCCAATCTCATCGAACACACGCAGCTGAAGCCCGACGCTACCCGCAATCAGATCGCGGACGTCTGCCGGGAGGCCGCGCGTTATGGATTTCATCTGGTGATGGTGAACCCGGCCAACGTAGCCCACGCCGCTGCGCTGCTGCATGGGACCGGGGTCAAGGTAGGCACGGTGATTGGGTTTCCTCTGGGTGCGACGCTGACCATCAACAAACTCTTCGAGGCGGAGAACGCGCTGCGCCAGGGTGCTCACGAGCTAGACATCGTGATGAACATAGGGGCGCTGAAGTCGGGTGATCGCCTGCTGGTGAAGACCGAAATCCGCAGCCTGACGGAGCTAGCTCACCATCATGGAGCACTACTGAAACTCATCCTGGAAAACGCCCTGCTTTCGCAGGAAGAGAAAATCTTGGCATGCGCTCTGGCCGCCGAGGCCGGCGTGGACTTCGTGAAGACCTCGAGTGGCTTGGCTGAGTCCGGCGCCACGGCGAGCGACGTGGCGTTGATGCGTGGCGTGGTCGGTCTGAAGATCGGCGTGAAAGCGGCGGGCGGCATTCGCACGGCAAATCACCTGCTGGAAATGGTGGATGCCGGAGCCAACCGCATCGGCACCAGCGCCAGCGTGCAGATCGTGCAGGAACTCGGCGCACCCGTGGATTTGTAGAATAGGGGTCCTTCGACTGCGTTCGTGCTGTGCGCTCACTCCGCTCAGGATGACACACGGAAATACACTGCGATCAAGGTTGGTTCCATGTCACGTCTGACCGGCGCGCTCGGAATCCTCACCGTCCTCCTCATCGCTTTCCTCTTCTCCACCGACCGAAAAGCCATTCGCCTCAAGACCATCGTTGTTGGCTTGACCCTGCAGTTCGTCTTCGCTGTCATCGTTCTGCGCGTCGGCATGGGCGTGAAGGTAATGACCGTCGCCGGCGATGCCGTCGACCGCCTGCTGAGCTATTCGTTTGCCGGCTCGCAATTCGTCTTCGGTGAGCTTGGCGCGAAGATGTCGAAGTTCGGTGTGGTTTTCGCCTTCCAAGTGCTGCCCATCATCATCTTCATCGCGGCGTTCTTCTCCATCCTCTACTACTACGGGGTGATGCAGTTCATCATTCGCCAGCTGGCGCGCGTGATGATGCGCTTCATGGGCGCGAGCGGCGCCGAGTCGATGAACGTAGCCGCCAGCATCTTCATGGGCATCACCGAGGCGCCACTGACGATCCGTCCTTACTTGCCGAAGGTCACGCGCTCGGAGTTGATGACGATCATGACCAGCGGCATGGCCCACGTGTCGGGCGCGATGCTGGGGGCGTACATCCTGCTGGGTGTCGAGGCGCGGCATCTGCTGACCGCCGTCATCATGACCGCGCCGGGAACGATCCTGATTGCCAAGATGCTGGTGCCTGAGACCGAGCAGCCACTCACCGCGGGTACGGTGAAGATCGATGTTTCGGATCTGGAAGGCCGGCCAGTCAACGTTCTGGATGCGGCTGCCAAAGGCACGACGGACGGGCTCTTCCTCGCACTGAATGTCGCCGCGATGCTGATTTCCTTCCTCGCCATCGTCGCGTTGCTCAACGGCCTTCTCGGAGGCACACACAATTTCCTCGCAGCCCATGGGTTCCGTTGGTTTCCCTCGAAGCTAGAGTCGATCCTCGGCGTGATTTTTGCGCCGGTGGCGTGGGTCATCGGCATTCCCTGGCATGACTGTCTGGCGATCGGCAATCTGCTGGGCACACGTATGGTGCTGAATGAACTGGTTGCCTACACCATGCTGACGGCGCAAAAAGCCTCGTTGGAGCCGAGATCCTTTACCATCGCAACCTTTGCGCTGTGCGGATTTGCCAATGTCGGCTCGATCGGTATCATCATTGGCGGACTCAGTAGTCTGGCGCCCAGCCGCCGGCAAGACCTGGCCAAGCTGGGCTTCAAGGCAATGATCGCCGGAACCATGGCGAACCTGATGTCGGCCAGTATTGTAGGGCTGCTGATCAGTGGATAGTGGATGGCCGCTGTGCCGCACAGCCCGCAGGGTGGCAAACTGCGTTAGCTGTGGCGTAGGCCTGCGGTACGTTTAACCCAAGGATTTCTGAGCCGCTTTAGCGACGACAGGGCGGAAGAGTGTCGCCGCTGAGCGGCTCTGTTAAGACGCCCAACTGCGGGCTAACGCCTACGGCTAAAACAGATTCCCGGCCTTGGGCCTCCGCGAGGATCTGTGGTTGCCACCGACAAACCGCGCGCCGACCTTCATCTTTAGTCCCTGACCCTGACCCCTTATTCTGCACGGTGTCCCCGCTCACACCTACATGTGACGAATGCACTTCAGAAGTGTTCACGACAGGCCCATTCTCAAAACAGGAAACCTGATTGGTTTCCGAGAATTTAAGGTGTGTTCGTCACGGTCGCGCTCTCGATAATGTGTTAAGGCTTCGAACGAGCGTTCATTCGCACCGCTGCTACGACCGGCACAGGCGACGACCATTAACCGGAGAGACTTATGGCAATCACCAAGCAGGATGCGCTGGATTATCACGATGGGCCGCGGCCGGGTAAGATCGAAGTCGTTGCCACCAAGCCTTGCCTTACACAACGCGATCTGAGTCTCGCCTACACGCCCGGGGTGGCCGAACCCTGCCTCGAAATTGAGAAGAAACCGCAAGACGCCTACAAATACACCGCCAAGGGCAATTTGGTCGCGGTGGTAACCAACGGCACCGCTGTGCTGGGCCTTGGCGACATTGGCGCTCTAGCCGGCAAGCCGGTCATGGAAGGCAAGGCTGTCCTGTTTAAACGCTTCGCCGACATCGACGTTTTCGATATCGAGTTGAACACCAGGAACGCGGACGAAATCATCAAGGCCTGCCAATTGCTCGAGCCAACGTTCGGCGGCATCAACCTGGAAGACATTAAAGCTCCCGAGTGTTTCTACATCGAGGAGACGCTGAAGAAGACCATGAACATCCCGGTCTTCCACGACGATCAGCATGGGACAGCCATCATCTCCGGGGCGGCGATGGTCAATGCGCTGGAGTTTACGGGCAAGCGGATCGAGCAGATCAAGGTGGTCGTGAACGGCGCGGGAGCATCAGGCATTGCCTGCGCCGAGCATTACCTCAGTCTGGGTGTGAAGCGCGAGAACATCACCATGGTCGACACCAAGGGCGTCGTCCACAAAGGACGCACCGAGGGCATGAACCCTTATAAAGAGCGCTTCGCCAAGGAGACGCCTTGCCGGACGCTGGCTGATGCCTGCAAGGGCGCCGACGTGTTGCTGGGGCTGTCGAAGAAGGGCGCATTCACGCCGGAGATGATCGCCTCGTTGGCGCCGCAGCCGGTCGTCTTTGCCATGGCCAATCCCGATCCGGAGATTACTTACGATGAAGCGCGCGCCGTGCGTGACGACATCATCATGGCGACGGGCCGCTCCGATTATCCGAATCAGGTCAACAACGTTCTCGGCTTCCCATTCATCTTTCGCGGGGCGCTTGATGTCCACGCCACCACCATCAACGAAGAGATGAAGCTGGCGGCAACCTACGCGTTGGCAGCATTGGCGAAGGAGGATGTGCCCGATTCCGTCTGCCGAGCCTATGGTGTCGAATCGCTGAAATACGGCAGGGAGTACATCATTCCCAAGCCGTTCGATCCGCGCGTGCTGGTCTGGGAAGCCACTGCCGTCGCGAAGGCAGCGATGGATACTGGCGTCGCGCAGGATCCGGTCAACCTCACTGAGTATCGCGAGCAACTCGAGAAGCGGCTGGGCAAGGCCAATGAATTGATGCGCATGATGATCCATAAGGCGCGGACGAATCCAAAGCGCGTGGTCTTCCCTGAGGGCAATCACCAGAAGATCCTCCGCGCATGCCATGTGCTCATCGAAGAAAAAATCGCGAGGCCGATTCTGTTGGGCCGTCCCAACGAGATTCAGCGCAAGATCGCCGAGTCAGGCCTGAACTTGAATGGCATCACGATCATCGATCCCGAAACCGCCCCGAGGCGTCAGGAGTATGTCAATGAGTATTACCGGCTGCGGCAGCGTCGCGGTGTCACGCTAGGAGCCGCCGACGAACTGATGAACAAGCGCAACATCTTTGGCTCGATGATGGTACGCATGGGAGACGCCGACGCCATCGTCTCCGGCGTCACGCAGAATTATCCTGACACGATTCGACCAGCGTTGCAGGTCATCGGCGTCCGCGAGGGCATCCACAAGGTATCCGGCGTGTACCTGGTCATCACCCGCAAGGGAGACCTGTACTTCCTGGCCGACGCGACGGTCAATGTCGATCCCACCGCCGAAGATCTGGCCGAAATAGCTCTATGTGCAGCTGCCGAAGCACGCCGCTTTGACATCGAGCCGCGGGTGGCGATGCTCTCGTTTTCCAGCTTCGGCAGCACAAAGCATCCGCTGTGCGATAAGGTACGCAAGGCAGTGGAACTGGCGCGCTACGCCGATCCCTCGCTCATCATCGACGGCGAGGTGCAGGCGGGCGTTGCGGTTAATGCCAAGAAGCTGGAGGCGGCGTTTCCGTTCAGCTCGTTGAAGGGCGGGGCCAACGTCCTGATCTTCCCTGATCTGCAGTCGTGCAACATCGCCTGTAAGCTGCTGGGTCCGCTGGGCGGAGCTGAGACGCTGGGGCCGATTCTTGCCGGAATGGCGAAGCCGGTACACCTGCTGCAGCGCGGTGCCGAGGTGGAGGAGATCGTGAACATCACCACCATTGCCGTGGTTGATGCGCAGGACAGCTCAACGGGTGCCGGTGCGCTAGTCGCAGCTGCGGTCGCTAGTGTGGGATAGAAGCTGTCAGTAAGAAATCGAAGGAAAATTCCCCATCCGAGCACGTCACATAGGATGGGGCATTTTCTTTAGGCGCTGCGTTTGGCGATGGCCTGTGCTTCCTGCGGAGTCTCTTCGGCCGGTAAGTTCGCCGATATACTTGCCCGCTCGGCGTACTCCATCGAAGGCACCGTGACTACCCGAGACGCTCCGGTGATCAGCCAGGCGGCGCGCTCGTAGGTCAGGTAGCTCCACGCCCATTGCAGCATTACGACGATGCGATTGCGGAAGCCGATGAGAAACAAGATGTGGATGAACAGCCAGCTCAGCCAGGCGATGAATCCTGAGATGTGGATTTTGCCGAATTGCGCGATCGCCGCCGCCCGTCCAATCGTGGCCAGCGATCCTTTGTCGAAGTAGTGGAAAGCTTCGCGGGGTTTGCCGTTCAAGTCAGCCTTGATTTGCCGCGCCGCAAACGTGCCCTGCTGCATCGCAACCGGAGCCACTCCCGGTAGCGGCTTTCCATCTTTGTCGTTCAGTGTCGCCAGGTCGCCGATGACAAAGACCTCGCGATGTCCGGGTAGGCTGAGGTCCGGCTCGACCAACACGCGGCCGGCTTTGTCGACAGGCGCGCCAAGCGCTGGTCCGAGCGATGAGGCGGAAACTCCTGCGGCCCATAGCACTACCTCGGCCGGAACCGACTCTTCTCCAATGCGCACTTGTCCTGAACGAACCTCGGTGACGGGAGAGTCGGTGATCACCTCGACCCCGAGATGCTGCAACTGGCTGACGGCGCTGCGTTGCAGGTCTTCTGGATAGCTGTTGAGGATCGACGGGCCGGCCTCGACTAGCAGAATCCGCGTCTTTGTTGGATCGATGTGGCGGAAGTTTTTGGGTAGAGACTTGCGCGCAATCTCCGCCAGGGTTCCGGCGAGTTCGACGCCAGTTGGTCCAGCGCCGACCACAACAAAGTTCAGTGGGCGATGCATGCCAGTCAGGGCGGCCTCACGCTCAGCCAATTCGTACGCCAGCAAAATGCGGCGCCGGATCTCCAGTGCGTCTTCAATGGTCTTGAGTCCCGGCGCAAGCGGCTCCCAATCGTCATGGCCAAAGTAGGCGTGCGTAGCGCCGGCGGCGACGATCAGGTAGTCGTATGAAATTTCATGACCATGCAACCGCACCACGCGCCGTTGCAGATCGAATTCCTGCACCTCGCCCAGCAGCACTTCCACGTTCTTGTACCGGTGCAAAATCTCGCGGATGGGCGCGGCAATTTCCGCCGGCGACAGCCCCGCGGTTGCCACCTGGTAGAGCAGCGGCTGGAACGTGTGGTGGTTCTTGCGGTCGATAACGGTGATTTGAACAGACAGCCGGACCAGCGCTTCAGCAGCTTTCAGACCGCCGAATCCGGCGCCCACGATGACGACCTTCGGAATGGCGTGTTCGTTCATGGCCGTACACCATGTGATGCTCCAGAGCGAGCCACGATACATCAATTCGCTGCGGACTTGCCGGAGCCTGAGAGCGCCAGAGCGCGGGATTGAGCGGAGTCGGCAGCGGCGGAACGTCCTTGCGCCCGATAGATTTGAGCCAGATCGAGCCATGCTTGAGGAACGTCGGGCGCAATCTGGATGGCCTTTTCCTGCGCCGCAGCGGCGCGCTTGGTGTCGCCGCTCTGTTGCCAAGCCTTTGCCCGTCCGCTGGCCACCTTGTAGGAGATCGAATCATCCCCTCGTTGTGTGTTCTCCGCGACGGTCGCCGTGCGCTCTGCTTCGCTAAATGCGTCGAGCGCATCGTCAGGATGGCCGGCCTGCAAAGCGTAATCGCCAAGCTGCGCATATGTGCTTGCCGGGCTGGCTTGCAGCTCAGCCGCTTTTTTGATCGCGGCTATGGCGTCGCTGCTGCGGCCCTGTTTCACGTAAAGGTCCGCCAGCGCCAGCCAGGTGAACTCGTTGGGCGACAAGGCGACCGCACGCAGAAACTCTTGCTCCGCTTCAGAGCCGCGATCCATGGCGGAGAGAGCATTGCCACGCATCAGGTGTGCGTTGACGCTTGCGGGAAAAACCGAAAGCGCCTCTTCGCTCGCGTCCAGTGCCGCCGCATTGCGACCGAGCACCATGTAGACCGTGGCCGCGTTCAGAGCGCCAATGAATCGCTCAGGGGAATTGGTCTGATCCGCGATGTCGAGCGTCTCGGTCGCGCAATTGATTTGAAGCCGCTGGATCAGAGAGGCGGTCTCCGGTGTACGACGCACAAACACTGCCGAGACTCCATCGAGGTAAACCGGAGCCCAGGCCTTGCTGTCGCACAGATCTTTGACGCGCGCGTGTTCGATTCCGTTACTGCGCGACAACAGAATCGTATTGATGTGGTATCGGTCTGCCTCTTGCTGCCAATCTGCCGAGCCTGGGTCGCTCTGCAGCAGCAGACGCTCGCGGTTCACGCGAGGCAAGCCGAAGAGCGTGTCGCGGCCATCAAGATAATCCAATCGCCCCGGTCCCAGCGCCCAGCTGACGTATCCGCCTTCGTCATAGGTGTTGAAGAGTTCGCCTGGCAAATTCTCGCGCTCGATGAACTCGGCCGCACCACGTGGAAACCACCAGCTTAGTCCCGCGCCGAAGGTCGAAATTTGCGGCGTGCTGCCAAAATAATAGCGATTGCTGATGAGGTCGCGTCCGCGAATCCAGACGAGCATTGCCAGGCAGGCGGCTGCGCCCCATGCAAGGGCGTGACGTATCTGCGGGGACCGAACCCACGAAGCCGCGGGCCGAAGTGCTTGCGCGAGCACCGGGCCGCCAACGACGACAACGACACAAGCAAACACCGCTCCCATCCGTATGTGCTTCACCGGCGGATAGCATGCTAAGGCCAGTAAAATTGCCGCTCCTAATTGCTTCTGGAATAACGCCACGACGGCGGCGACGACGGCGATGGCAAGCAACAGGTAAAGAGCCTCGCGCGTTCCGCCGCTGGTGAACGCGGCGCTGGCAGCGGGCCAGTTCAGCCGGATGCCGCGCCACTCGATGATCCACAGCTCCTGATTCGCGTTCGCGCGTTCCTGCAGCATCAGAGAGCGATAGAGGTTCCACCCCCAGGGATTCAGTAAAGTAGCTGCAAACGTGAAGGCCAGCCACGGGTAGACGCGGCGCAGTCGCTCGATCGCGGCGGCCCGCCGGTCTGGCCCACACACGAACTCGAGAACCTCTGCGCCCGCGTAGGCAAAGACCAGCAACAAGCCTGCTGCAAAGCCGAAGTGCACGTTGACCCATACCGCCATCAACGCCGGCAGCAGCCACAGCGGAGCGTCGCCGCTGCGATGGTTCTGCCACAGCAGCGACAGGAATGCTGCAAATAGCACCACGGTGAACATGTCCGCGCGCGGCGGCGTGCGATCGGCAATCAGAGGCACAGCCAGTACCGCGAGTGCTGCTCCCACAGCGGAGTTGCGGCGAAGCAAGAGTACGACCGTTCCCACACACGCGGCTGCGCTGATCCACGACAACAATTTGAATCCGCCAATCAGGAACGCCAGATAGAAGAAGACACCGGCTCCGACGGGATAGATCCACCGTTCGCCGGCTGCGGTGTACGAGAGCACGTCGACCGAGGGGATGTGATGATGCTGAACCGCCCAGCGACCGGTCGCCATCTGCCAGAAGATGTCGAAATCGGAGACTGTGCGCAGGCCGGCCAGGAAAGCGTAGATCAGCGCGAGGCAGCCGACGAGAACAAACAGCCGGCGCTCAAACTCGAGCGGATTTGGTGCAGCAGAATTCGTGGAGCTGGGAACCACGGCATCCAGAAGTATAGCCACTCCGCCGCTCCGACTACGACTTTGCCGCGAGGAGAACCCCGCACCGCTGTGGTAGATTAAAGGCAGTGTGGGCCCGTAGCTCAGTTGGTAGAGCAACGCACTTTTAATGCGTGGGTCGCAGGTTCGATTCCTGCCGGGCTCACCAAAGACAGCAACTAGCCATCAGCAACTAGCTTTCTCTTTCTGCTGTCGACCTTCTATCGCCATCTACCATCATCTACCACTTATAACCGTAAGGGAACCCGTTTGCGGCGTTGTTTTTTCACGCGCAGGCCAAATGTCTGAAGACGATCTCGGCTAGTCGCTCATGGCTAGCTGCTAGTTACCGTCTTTCTGCACGTACACCGCCGTCCCGTACGCCAGCACTTCCGTAACGCCCTGCATAACTTCGGTCGCGTCATAGCGCATGCCGATGACGGCGTTGGCGCCGAGTTCCAGAGCATGTTGCAGCATCAGGTCGAAGGCGTGCTGACGCGTCTCTTCACACAAGTTGGTCAAGAGCGTGATGTTGCCGCCGACCAGCGTCTGCAAACTTGCTCCGATGGTTCCGACGATAGAGCGCGAACGGACGATGATGCCGCGCACCAGGCCGTAATTTCTGACGACCTTGTAACCATCGAGCGTGAACGCAGTGGTCACCATGTTATGTGGAATGAAGCCTGCAGACGACGTGCCTTGTGTGGCGCTGCTGGTGTTCATACGGTCTTCCTCCAATGGGCGCAGCATAACATGGAGCCGCTGCCAGGTCTGTGCGTTATTCCGGTGGGCGCACTACACTGGTAAAGGAGATCACCAAGCAAGTGCCCCAGCCGACTCCTCCGAAGGAAAATTATCTACTCACCGTATTGTCTCTGGCCTTTGTGCTAGGTATGGCAGTTGCCATTGGCATTTATCTCGCGTGGAGCAAAGGTATTTTGCCGCCGGCATTTCACGGCTTTGCTTCGATGCTCGCGCTGTCAGTCTGTCCACCGTTTATCCTGTCGATCGCGGTAGGGCCGACGGCCGAAGCTGAAGTGATGGCGGTCGTCACGGCTGGAACGATTGTCTTTGCGAATGGGATCCTTTACGCAGGCGTGGGCGCGGGCGCGTTTTATGTCTTCGGCCTGTTGCGGAAGCGCCGATAATTTTATGGCGCCGGCTGCTGCTGGGTCATGCAGTGCAGCGCGCCCAGTCCCCAGATGAAGTCACGGCAGTAGATGCCAATCACTTCGCGATCCGGAAACAACTCAGCCAGCGTATTCAGCGCGACGCGATCGTTGGCGTCGCCGAACACCGGCACCAGCACGAGTTTGTTGGCGATGTAGAAGTTTGCGTAGCTGGCCGGCAGGCGCTGATCTTCGAAATAGACGGGCTTCGGCATCGGCAGCTTGACGATCTTCAGTGGCCGTCCGTCCTGGTCCGTGCTCTTCTTCAGCCAGCGGAAGTTGTCGCTGAGTGGCTCGTGGTTGGGATCATCGGGGTCGGGCTCATACGCGGTGACCACGGTGCGTGGCCCGACAAAACGTGTGATGTCGTCGACGTGTCCGTGAGTATCGTCGCCGGCGATACCACGCTCCAGCCAGATGACCTTCTCGATGCCGAGATAGTCGGCAAAGATTTCTTCCAGGTGCTCGCGTGAGAGCCCGGGATTGCGCTGCTGCACGTCGCTGAGCAGGCACTCTTCCGTCGTGATCAATGTACCGCGGCCGTTGACGTCGATGCTGCCGCCCTCCAGCACGACGCGATAGCTCTCTGTATTGATCTTCAGGTGCGCCTGCCACGACGGAACGCGTAACCGCTGCGCTATCTCAGTTCCAGCGGGTGCATCGAGCTTCCAGTCGCTGTACTTGGCCCATGCATTGAATCGCCACGTCGTCGCGGCGACGGAAGGCAAGTCGCTTTTGCGCGATTCGCGGCGTACGAAGATCGGACCGTAATCGCGCGTCCAGACACGATTGGTAGGAATCTGAAAGAAGCGGACGTTGCCGGCTTTTTTGCCCGGCTCGCTTGCCTTCTCGGGGATCACCTTCGAGCGGGCGAGGACTTGCCGCGCTTTCGCCTCAGCCGCTTCGTCATTGACCAGGATGTTGACCTGCTCGACACCGGCGAGGTAACGAACGATCTCGGCGTAGATCCACGGAATGGCTTCGAACTTTCCCGGCCAGTCGGTGCGATTGTGCGGCCACGCGATCCATGTGGCCTCGTGCGGCTCCCACTCGGCCGGCATGCGATAGCCGAGTGCAGCAGGAGTGTCGGGAAGTGTGAGAGCTTTCTTGGGCAATTGCTGAATCTTTCTTTCTGATTGAGCAGACCTCTGGTCTGCGTCTCTGCGGTTTAGTTCTGAGAGTGACGCACGCCTTCAGGCCGTACATACTCACAGAGCTTGCCTCAACTCCTAAAGGCAGATTCTTGCTGCTAGGCGTTAGGCGTGCTCCACCGTCGCTTTCCTACACCATGAACCGCTGGGTGATCGGCGCGTACGCATCCACACGACGGTCGCGCCAGAAGGGCCAGTTGCGCCGCACGTCTTCCATGCGATGCAGGTCGACTTCCGCTACCAGTATCTCTTCCTTGTCGTGCGAAGCCTGCGCAATCACCTGTCCAAACGGGTCGGCGATGAACGAGCCGCCCCAGAACTCCAGGCCTTTGCCCGGCGCTTCTTTGCCGCGAATATTACCGGTCTCGAAACCGACGCGATTCGGCACCGCGACATAGACACCGTTAGCGATGGCGTGCGCGCGCTGAATCGTGCGCCACGCATCATACTGGGCTTCCCCATACTGCGCCTTCTCGTCGGGATGCCAGCCGATCGCCGTGGGATAGAACAACACGTTCGCGCCTTGCAGCGCCGTTAGCCGCGCACCCTCGGGATACCACTGGTCCCAGCAGACCAGCGTGCCGAACTTGGCAAAGTCGGTTTCGAAGGCTTTGAACCCGAGATCCCCCGGAGTGAAATAGAACTTCTCGTAATAGAGCGGGTCGTCGGGGATGTGCATCTTGCGATAGATACCGGCGACCTTGCCGCCTTCGTCGAGAATTGCGGCGGTGTTGTGATAGATGCCGGCTGCGCGGCGCTCAAACAGTGACGCGATGATCGTGATCTTCAACTCGCGCGCGACGTCGCCCAGGCGCTTGGTCGCCGGGCCGGGAATCGGCTCGGCCAGGTCGAACAGTGCGGTGTCTTCGCGTTGGCAGAAATACTGGGTCTGAAAAAGCTCTGGTAGGCAGACGATCTCAGCGCCTCTGCCGGCAGCGGTACGCACATGTTCTACTGCGCGCTCCAGATTCTGCTCCGGCTCAGGCGTACATGACATCTGCACAATGCCAATAGTGAAATTGCGTTCGAGCAAACTCATCTCCGCGTAAAAAGCATTGTTAGCATAGCACTCCGCACGCGCAAGTCTTGCGCGGCGTCGATTGCTAGCCGATTGTTAATAGATGATGAAACTCGCTGAACGATTGACGCAGGCTGCATGAAACCTGTAGTTTCGTTTGTTCAGCGTCTGCAATTCATAACTTCTGTTCGTTGCGCGCGCGTCGCGCGCGTCGCAAATCTCCCGAGGTGAACTTTGAGTAATATGCACGACAAAAGTCATGGTGAAGGTATCGACCGTGTCCTTCACGATCCCGTCTCCGACAAGCTGGAACCGCTGGCGCCACTCGATCTCACGAAGATTCACAGCGTCGACGACCTGGTCCGTGCGATGGGGCGGACCGCTTTCACCGGTCGCCAGGTGGGCGAAGGCGCCGACGTTCTGGAAGCCATGGCTCGCGACAAAGACTGCTTCGTCGTGATGACTCTGGCCGGCGCGATGACGGTCGCCAAGCAGGGTCTGATCGTGACTGAGTTGATCGATCGCGGCATCGTAAAGGCGATCATCTCCACGGGCGCGCTGATGGCACACGGATTGGTCGAAGCCGCCGGCCGCTCGCATTTCAAGTACGACCCGAAGATGGACGACCTCGAGCTGTACGAGGCCGGGTACAACCGTGTGTACGACACGCTGGAGCCCGAGACCAATCTCGATTACGTGGAAACGATTGTCGCCAAGATTCTGAATGAGTGGGATCACAGCGAGACGATTTGCTCGTACAAAATCAATCGCGAGATCGGACGCTTCCTGAGTAAGGACGTGAAAGATCGCGGGATTCTCAAATCGGCATTCGAAAAGGACGTACCGGTCTTTGTGCCGGCCTTCAGCGACTCGGAGATCGGTCTCGACGTGGCGCTGCACAATCGCGCGCGCCGCAAAGCCGGCAAGGAGCCTCTGCACTTTGATCCGTTTGTCGATCTCGAACATTACGCCGACACGCTGCTCAAGCAGGAGCGGCTGGGAATCTTCACCATCGGCGGAGGCGTACCGCGCAACTGGGCGCAGCAGTTTGGACCTTTCATCGAGTTGCGTCATCGCCGCGGCGGCGAAGACCTGCCGCTCAAGCGCTTCCACTACGGCGTGCGCATCTGTCCCGAACCGGTGAACTGGGGCGGCCTTTCCGGCTGCACTTACAGCGAAGCCGTGTCGTGGGGCAAGTTCGTTCCGCCGGAAGAGGGCGGACGCTTCGCCGAAGTTCTGCTGGATGCGACTGTCGGATTGCCATTGATTGCCGGGGCGGTGATGGAGAGAGTCAAGAAGTAGGGATCAGGGGCTAGGAGCCTGGGATCAGGGCCAAAGCTTGGCTCACGTAAAGGAAGAGTTTCGATTGTCTCCACTAACTCAATCCGAGGAAGGGCCTGACGATCCGTTGGGACCAATCGAGAGATGGAGAGTCAAGCTGACTATCCCCCAGGAGTTCCTTGGATACATGATTGGCGAAGTTAGTTCTCGCGGTGGTTGCGTCGAAGCGATGACGGGGCAACAAGAACAACTGGTGATTCAAGCTACGTTGCCGGCGCGAGAGTTCAAAGCAATGGCAACAGTAGTTGAAGGACTTCGCGGTAAAACTTCTGGCAGGATTGAGCGCCAGAGCTAGCTCTACTGAGCATCCATCAGCATTATTGTTTTCGCCGTTCCGGCTCCGGTTCAGGCCCGGCATGGTCTAAACTCCGGAGCCGGTGCAGGCTTCCGCGGAATCTTCAGCGAGTGCGGGAGCGCGACTGGCGTTGGCTGAATGGGCCTCGCCGGCTGCTCGACTGCGCCCTCTTCTTGGCGGCCCTCATGCATTCACCGCACTCGCGGAATGTCATGTTGTTTGCCTCACATCTCGTTTTACGTTTCCATTCCAGAAAAAGTTCACCGTAAGATTTCGTGATGTAGTCTTTCGAATTCACGTTCAACGCGCCAGCGGTGCGATCAATCCAGCGGGACTTACCTTCGATCTCGGCGAGATCGCCAATGGGCGTGTGGTCGAGTACAACCTGGCCCTCACCATCGCTCCACTCAGAGCGAAACTTCTCGTAGACGAACGCCGGTGAATATCCCAGCGCGCGCAGAATGCCGTCCATCTGTTTGCCATCGGACAAGCCGGTCTCGGCTTCTGCCCGCGACTTGTGACGTCCTGCCTTGCCCTTGGTTTTGTGGGTGAGCTTCCATTTGTCACCATAAACACGCAGGCGCAGGATTTCGCCTTTGCGCCGCAGCTTCTCGCCGGGCAA
>DATHQX010000024.1:0-3311 GCA_035482295.1 Verrucomicrobiia bacterium | reverse complement strand
CGACTCGCCGTTCCGAGCAATTTCGGTGACACTGGCCAAGCCGTCGCCATCCGACAGCCCCTATACTGTCCGTCACCGCACCGGATACTACGCCAGCCCGGGGCAATAACTACTGCGGTGGTGGCGGAGGGTTCGGCTGCTCCTGCTGTTTTGTGTCCTGTTTTGTGTCGTCGTCTTTCTTGCCGAAGAGCCGGCCGAAGAAGCCGTGTTTCTTCTTCGGTTGCTGCTCCTCCGGATTCTGCTGATTCTGCGCTGTCACCGCGTTGGAGCTAGGCACGGGCTGAACCGGTTGCGCTGGTTGGGGTGCGGCCTGGATGGTCGGTACCTGAGCAGGCGTCGATGGCTTCTCGCCCAGCCCGAAGATCCTTTGGAAGAGATTTCGCTGATCGCCGTTCGCGTGGTCGCAGGTATCCGTAGGCTGGGTACCGTCCAAGAAGGCTGCGTAGTAGTCATCCGGGCAGCTTGCGTCGGCCAGCAGATTGGTCGCCTTGTCGAGACGAACCTGGACCACGCCTGAGGGTGGGACGAACTCCCTGGTATCGGAGTACTGGGGCAGCGCCACGGCGCGCTTCATGAAATTAGCCCAGATGGGTGCGGCGGCGTGCGCGCCTTCGATCTTTACGTCGCTGTAATCGTCGTTGCCCACCCATACGACGCAGATGAGGTTGCTGGTGAACCCGGCGAACCAGGCGTCGTGCGAGGTTCCGGTTTTGCCGGCGGCGGGCGCGGTGAAGCCCATGCGACGAACACCGCCGGCCGTGCCCGCGTTGATGACGTTTTCCATCAGGCTGACGGTAAGGTAGGCGGCGCGAGGATCGAGCACAGGTTTGCTCACTGGCGTGTAGTCGTTCATCACGTCGCCGTTGGTGCTGCGCACCGAGGCCAGCATCCAGGGATCGATTTTGACGCCGTTGTTGGCGAAGACGGTGTATGCGCCCGACATATCGAGTGGCGTGGCGTCATATGCGCCGATGGCCATGGCCGGAGTGCCGCGAGCCGATTTTATGCCGGCATCGCGCGCCAGTGACGCGACGTTATTGAAGCCCACCATTTGGGCGAGCGAGATAGTGGCGTTATTCAACGACCATTGAAGAGCGGTGCGCGCCGTGACTTCGCCGCGGTATTTGTCTTCAAAATTATGCGGAGAGTAGGTCTGGTCTCCTGCAAAGGTGAATGTCGTCTGTTCGTCGTTGAGTATGGTTGTCGGCGTGAAGGTAGCGCTGGTGCCATCCGCCCCGTTGAGTTGAGCACCGGCAAGGCTGGTATTGAAAGCCGCGGCATAGACAAAGGGCTTAAAGATGGAGCCCGTCGGCCGGTGCGAGACAGCGTGGTTGAACTGGCTCTGCCCGTAGTTGCGTCCGCCCACCAGTGCGAGTACTTGGCCAGTGTGGGGATTCAGCGCTACCAGTGCAACCTGGGGATAGATGATCGGCGAGTTATCGCCAGCCTTCACGCGTCGCTCGTGGAGCGCCTCTACCTGCTTATCGACGTCCTTCATGCCTTCTTCGACAGCCTCAGTAGCAGCACTCTGGAGATGCGGATCGAGCGAAGTGTAGATGCGCAGCCCTTGCTGGTTATAGCTGTTTTCGCCTAGCCGTTGGGCCAGTTGATCCCGCACCAGGTCGACAAAGTACGGAGCTTCGCCGGCATCCACTGCGCCCGGAACCAGATTCAGCGGTGTGGCCTTCGCGCTCTCGGCCTGGTCTTTCGTGATCGCGCCACTTTCGACCATCGCGTCCAGAACCACGTTGCGCCTGGCCAGGGCACGCTCCGGGTGACGGTAGGGATTCAGGCGGCTGGGGCTCTGGATCAGCCCCGCGAGCAGGGCGGACTCGGGCAGCGTGAGCTGGCGGACATCCTTTCCGAAATAGGCCTGCGCCCCCTCGCCGAATCCGTTAATGGAGAAGCTGCCGCGCTGTCCCAGCGGCACCTGGTTCGCGTACAACTCGAAGATCTTTTGTTTCGAAAAGCGGTGCTCGAGCTGCAAGGTGATGACAATCTGTAGAAATTTGCGCTTGAAGGTTCTCTCCGGAGTCAGGAAGAACATCTTCGCCAATTGCATGGTCAGGGTCGACGCGCCGCCGGCATAGCGGCGATCGCCGCGCAGGTCGTGCCATGTCCAGCCGATCGCGCTGTGGTAGTCAATTCCGCCATGTTCGAAGAAGCGGCGGTCCTCGATGGCCGTTACAGCGCCAACCACGTTCTGCGGCAGCTCGTCGTAAGTGATAAGGCGGCGCTTGGAGCGATCCTGATCGGAGAGATCGGTAATGAGCAGCGGTTCAAGCTCATAAGCCGCCAGCTGCTGCCCCTGGTCGCCGGTAATCTGGCTGATGGCCCCGTTGTCGAAGGTGATGGTCGCGCCTTCAGGCGCGTGATAGGACTCCGGGCCAGGGTGAACGGTAAGACTCTCCGGGCCCGCCGTAAAGGTGCCGATGGGCGCATTTTTCCTGTCGCCATCGCTCGAGTATCCCGCATTGCGCAATTGCTGAGCGATATAGTCCACCGTGAACTTTTGCCCGGGCCGCAACTCGGCGGGAGCCGCGTAGATTTTCGCTGTTGCGGTGAAGAGCGGCTTCTCCAGGCGCTCATCGACAATATGCTTGTACTTGACGTAGTAGAAGACAAATACGCCAACGAAGACGAGGGAAACAGCTACGACAGCTAACCCAGCCAGCAGGAACAGCTTACGGCCCAGAACAGCTTGGCCCGCGGCGGGCCCGGCGAATTTGATTTTTACTGCCAAGCTAACGTCTCTCTCTCATTTTAGTTGTTTCGGGCGTAGAACGCCCCGGGAATGAACCAAGGGGGAGACTGGTCACTCTATTTAAGACGTTCGGATGCAGCTTTCGGCGTTCGCGTCGTCAGGCGAGGCCCGATTTCTGCCGGAGCGCGCTGGCAACCTCTTCTATTGCAACGTCTTCACTGGATGCCGTCCCGCGCGAAACGAGCTCGACCTGGCCCTCGGCGGCCTTTTTCCCGACATTGATACGATAAGGGATACCCACCAGGTCCGCATCCTTGAATTTGACGCCGGCGCGCTCATCGCGGTCGTCGAGCAGCACGTCGAAGCCGGCGGATTCGAGCGATTGGGCGACGCGGGCGCCAGCGGCCAGCAGGTTCTGGTCGGAGACGTTTGTAATGGTCACAACCACCTCAAACGGCGCAATCGCCGGAGGCAGCCAGAAGCCATTGGCGTCGTTATTCTGCTCGATCGACGCCGTCAGGATGCGCTCGATGCCGATCCCATAACAGCCCATGATCGGAGTCACTTCCTTGCCGTTGGGATCGAGCACGCGCGCGCCCATCGCCTC
>DATHQX010000023.1:0-3230 GCA_035482295.1 Verrucomicrobiia bacterium | reverse complement strand
TCGTCGGCGCGCGCAAGTTTCTGGTCGCCTATAACGTCTACCTCAATACGCCGGACGTCGAAATCGCCAAGAAAATCGGCAAGGCCGTGCGCTTCTCCAATGGCGGATTCCGTTACGTGAAGGGTATGGGGGTCCCGGTGCGCGGGCTGGCGCAGGTCTCGATGAACCTGACCGACACCGACCAGACGCCGATTGCCCGGGTTTACGAATTCGTGAAACGCGAGGCGGCCCGCTACGGCGTGATGCCGCTGTCGAGCGAGATCGTCGGGCTCATTCCGAAGAAGGCCTTGGAAGATGCAGCCGAGTGGTTCCTGCAAGTGGAGAACTTCGACTCGTCGCTGATCCTGGAGAATCGGCTGGCCGCGGTGATGAGCGGCAAGATGGCCGTGGGCGGCATTCGCGCCGGGGTCGAGCCGTTCATCGAGCAGCTGGCCGCGCCCACGGCAGCGCCGGGAGGCGGCTGCGCGTCGGCAGCAACAGCCGGCATGGCGGCGGCGCTGGGCAGTATGGTGGCCGGCATGTCGCGCGGTAAGAAAGCTTACGTGCAGTTCGAGCGCGAGTTGAGCGACGCCCTCGCCCGCCTGGCCGAGTTGCGCGAGCAGTTCAAAGCCTCCATCGATGCCGATGCCGAGTCGTTCAACGAAGTCATGGCGGCGTTCAAGAAGACCAAGGAGCATCCCGAGGCGCAGGCTGAGGTGGAAGCCGCGACCAAAAAGGCGACGCTGGTGCCGATGGTGGTTGCCGAGCGCGCCAAGGAGACTCGCCAGATTCTCGAATCGTTGCGGCCAATCACCAATCCCAAGATGGCTTCCGACTTGACGGTGGGCGTGGCACTGGCCGGAGCGGCCATTACCGGCGCGCTCGCCAACGTCGAAATCAACCTTGGCGACCTCAAGGACGAGACCTTCCTCGCCGATGTGAGGCAGCGGGTACAGGCCGTGCGGGCCTGAGGTTCTCCTCGACGATTTTCTTGCTCCGCGCAAGATTCTCAGCTATGACTGTGCTGTCCGGGATATACTGCCCGGCCAGCACTTTTTCTATGCGGATAAAGGGGCGGGACATCATTCTGGCGGTGCTGACCGTGCTGCTCATCGCGGCGCTGGTTGGCTATCTGATGACGCGCGAGAGCGCCGATTCTCGCGCTGCCCGCCAACCTGCCAGCAAACCCGAACCCGCGCCCACCAAACTTGTCGACCAGACTCCACTTGAGACCGCGCACAGCGTAGCGTCGATCGCGAGCACGACCGAAGAGCAAAAGCTCGCCGCCGAGGCCTATCGCCTGGCCGATAAGGAAGTGGATCTGTCCTTCGCTTCGGCGCTGCAGTTCACCGAGCTTCATCCCCCGCTCGCAAACAGCACCACGAAGGAGATCAACGACCGCATCAGCCGGATGTCAGACCGGCTGCAGGCCGCACAGCAGAGCGTCACCCGCCTTACGGCGCAGACGTCAACGCCTAGCGGCAAGAACAGTCAAGTGTTTCAGCAGCAGTTGGAGGTCTCGCAGGCCCGCGTCACCCTCTTGCAGGATGCGCTGGACGACGCCAGGGAAGACCTGATGCGCGCCGGCGGTGATCCGCAGGCCGAGATCAAGCAGGAGCTGGAAGAGCACGAGGCGCTCGCGCACAACAGTTCCGGATCTTCGTCCTCTAACGCGAAGCCGACAACGCTCAGCGTGGCCGGCAACCTCCTGTCGCAGTTCAAGACATGGCGCAATCTGCGCACCAACTATCAACGCCTGGTCGAGGCGGAGCAACAGGCGAGCAGTTATCTTGGCCTTCTCACCCGCAAGCATCAGGCGCTGGAGAAGGGAATGACCGACGTGCTCGGCAGTGACGACGAATCGGCCGACGACCAGAGCACGCCGGCGCTGGATCAGAGTTCCGACCAGGCTTCTGCCGCGCAGGTTACGAAGCTGAAGGGGATGTCAAAAGACAGCCGGCTGATGGCGATGTACGACAAGCGCATTCAGGCCGAACAGCAACTGGCGGCGATCTATGTAAAGTGGGCCGTCATCGTTCAAGCGCAGGAGCGCATCGCTCTGCATGCCATCATGCGTTCGCTGCTGCTGATCCTGCTGGCGCTCATCGGCATCGTGCTGGCCGAAGGCTTCATCGAGCGCTTTTACATGTCGATGGGCCCTGACCGCCGGCGGCTCGGAACCATGCGCCTGGTGCTGCGCTTCATCTCGCAGTTGATCGGCGTGCTGGTTATTCTGCTGGTCGTTTTCGGGCTGCCGAGCCAGCTCTCGACGGTGCTTGCCCTGGGAGCGGCCGGATTGACCGTCGCGCTGAAAGACTTCCTGGTGGCGTTCTTCGGCTGGTTCGTCCTGATGGGGCGTCACGGCATCCGCGCCGGCGACTGGGTCGAGATCAACGGCATCGGCGGGGAAGTGGTCGAGGTCGGGTTGCTGCGCACGATCCTGCTCGAAACCGGCAACTGGAACGATGCCGGGCACCCCACCGGGCGTACCGTTTCTTTCGTGAACAGCTACGCCATCGAAGGCCACTACTTCAACTTCACCACCGCGGGACAATGGCTCTGGGACGAACTGGATGTGCTGATCCCCAGCGGCGAAGATCCGTACTACCTCACCAACTCGGTTCTAAAGCTGGTAGCCGAGCAGACGCAACAGGCGTCGGTAGAGGCGGAGAGCGAATGGAAGCAGGCCGCACGCCGGTCGAGCATCCAGAACTTCTCTGCCCAGCCCGCCATCGATGTGCGACCGACCAGTCTCGGCGTCAATCTGGTGGTGCGCTACGTGGTCAATGCGCATACGCGATACGAGGTGCGCACGCGACTGTATCAGGCCATCGTTGAACTGCTGCACACCGACAAGTCCGCGCGCGTGACTGTTGCGCCACTGCCGGCAAATCCCGTTCAGCCCTGAGCGGCGCGATCTTCATCTTTGGTTGCACCCGACGCAGCCTCCACCCATCCAATGCTTTGTGAAACCGCCGTGCGATCAAGCCGTCATGCGCTCTGGAGACGCAGTTTCTCCTTGCAGTCAGAGCCAGGGAGTTTGGGTTCTGGTCGCCACCATCGCCGCGTCCAGTATGGCGTTCATCGACAGCACGGTAGTGAATGTCGCCTTGCCTGCGCTGCAACAGAGCTTTGGGGCGAGCGTGGTCGCCGTGCAGTGGGTGATCGAAGCGTATGGACTGGCTCTGGGCGCATTGATCCTCGTGGGCGGATCGATGGGTGACCTCTTCGGCCGTCGCCGCATGTTCCTG
>DATHQX010000022.1:0-12710 GCA_035482295.1 Verrucomicrobiia bacterium | reverse complement strand
CCGGAACGTCCAACTTTTTGGGAACTTACCGTTACTGCCAGGTGAAATATGGGCAGAAGCGAGATCAGTTCACCACCCGAGGTGAGGTTGCTGACCGATTGTACCGACGAGCAGCTGCTGACGCAGGCTCTGGCTGGAGATGAAGAGGCGTTCACCGCCCTGTATCGCAGGCGGCAGGGACCCATTTTTCGCTTCGCCATGCACATGAGCGGCTCAACGCAGATTGCCGAAGAAGTGACGCAGGACGTTTTCATCTTCCTGCTGCAGCGCGGCCATGACTTCGATCCGACGCGCGGCGCTTTGGGCGCGTACCTGTTCGGAGTCGCCAGAAATTATGTTCGCCGCGCCCTGGAACGGAATTATCCGGAGAGTGTTTTGAGCAGCCCCATCGAAGACGAAGCCGCATCGCTGATGGTCGAATGCGACCCCAGCGAAGGACTGATGCGGCATCAGACTTCGACGGCGGTGTGGAAGGCGGTGCTTTCCCTGCCCGAACACTATCGCGAGGTGGTGGTGCTCTGCGATCTGCAGGGCATGAGTTACGCCGATGCAGCCGACGCGGTCAACTGCGCGATTGGTACCGTCCGCTCCCGGCTGCATCGCGCGCACGACATGCTGAGCAAGAAGCTGCAGCATTCGGCGGCGGTGGCCCCAATCTCGGGTATGACGGCGAGGGTAATGTCATGACATGCCGTGAATTCAAACACGATGCAGCCTCCCTCAATTTGTGGGAGCTGACGCAGACCGGGGATGAAGAAATCTTCGGCCATGCGGGCGAGTGTGAAGCCTGTGGTAGCTGGCTGCAAAAGCAGCGGCAGCTGGCAGTTTCTATGCAGACGCTGCAGGCCAGAACAGCCGGCCTCGAGGCCGGCCCAGATGTGGAACGGGCGTTACTGCGCGTATTCCGGCAGGACACTCTACCAGGCGCGGATCATGCGCTCAGGGGAGTGAAGGAGCGCAGTGGGTCATACCGGCCCGCAGTGACGCCTCTTTCCACGCCAATGGCTCTGCGATTGAGCCGCTTCTTCGAGGTTGGCGCCTACGTTGCGTTCGCAGCCGCTCTGCTGGTAGGCATGTTCCTCGGTGTCCGCCTGCTCGAGCACCACTCGAGCTCGACGGCGATGCAGAGCCAAAACGCTCCCGCCAACGTTGAGCCGGTCGCCAATCAGGCAACGCCGGCTGCGAAGGTGATTGCGGAAGCGCCGCTCTCCGGGTCAAACGTCGAGCCGGTAACGCTGGCGCGCAAACGCGTACATGCTTCGTCTTCTCCGGAACACGTAACAGCCAGGGCGAACGACGATTCGCAGGAACTGGCGGAAGCCACGTACACGCCGCTGATGTTCTGCGATCCGCTGAGCTGCGCCGCCGATACGCAAGTGGTGCGGGTGGAATTGCCGGCGACTGGACAGAGTTCGCAACCGCAAATGGCGGACCTGGTGGTGGGCTACGACGGAGTGGTGCGGGCCGTCCGCATGGTCAATTAGTGAGACTTTGAAATCAAATCCGTTGCAGTGAAATCGAGAATGAGGAATGCAGCTATGAATCTTGGGAAAGCAGTTCGTGCCGCTTCATGTCTCCTGTTTTTGGGGTTGTTCATGGGCGCCTCCACCCTGGTGATGGCGCAAAGTGAGCCGGCGCCGCCACCGCCGCCACCGGGTCCGGGCATGATGGGCATGCACGGTCCTGAGATGGGCATATTCTTCCACCAGGAAGAGATCGGCGAGGGTCCGAAGGTCGTTACCGGCGCCCCGATGACGGTCACTGTCGATGTAACCCACGACAGCACCTTGCAGGATGGCAACACCATTCACACTGAGAACCAGGGCACGGTCTATCGCGACTCGCAGGGCCGCGTGCGCCGCGAGGTTCCGTTCGAGTTCATGACCCCGACGACGGGCGCTACCAAGGGCACCATGATCATCATCATGGATCCGGTTGCGGGCTATCGCTATGTCCTGAATCCGCAGAACAAGACCGCGCACCAGATGCCGCTGCATCCGCCGAAACGGCCTGCGGGGGCTGCCGAAGGCGAGCCGCCTGCCCGTCCGTCGGACGCAAACGTTTCGACTACCGACCTTGGCAGCAAGACCATCCTCGGCCTGTCGGCTACCGGAACGCGGGTGACCCGGACCATTCCCGCCGGCCAGATCGGCAATGCCAACGCGATTGAAGTCGTCACCGAGCGCTGGGTTTCGACCGATCTGCAGATCCCGCTGTCGATGACCCACAAAGACCCGATGATGGGAACCATGACCACCACGGTCACCGCCGTGACTCGCGGCGAACCCAGTGCGTCGCTGTTCCAGGTTCCGTCGGACTATAAGGTCGTCACCGGCAAGCAAGGTGACATGTTGTATATGGCCAAACCTCAGCCGTAGTCGCAGTGCCCCTCAATGAAAGATCGGAGGCCACTCGGGCCTCCGATTTTCTTGCTCTCAATTGAGGTTTGTCATCCTGAGCGGAGCGTCCGCCTGCCTTTTGCGATTCGCGTTCTCGCGAATCGTGCGGACGCGTAGTCGAAGGACCTCTATACCGGTTAGGAAGTTTCTGAGGCCCTTGAGGCTAAGAGCCAACTTCCGCTTCGCGCAGCGCCTCCTGCGACAGCTCGCGCAACCGCATACTCACCTCGAATCGCGGCGCCGTCGGTCCGCGGCCCCAGCGATAGACATCCCAATGCGCGCGCACGAACTTCGCTTCGGGCTTCTGCGACAGATCGACCATCAGCGGATACTCGCCGACATAGAACTTCTGTTCCATGCCAGCGACGGCCTTGGGCTCCCAGGTGGCACCATCGGCCGATGTGTAGAGGAAGATGTCGATCGCTTCCTGCTCGACGACCGAGCCGATAGTGAGCGTCAGCAGAAAAACGCGGCTGGCAGCGCCGCTGATATCCAATGCTTCGCTGTCGCCTTTGGCAGTTAGAACGGTGTTGGCAGGTACTAAGAATGCGTCCAGCATGACAGGAAATTCTAGCGAAAGCCCTACCGAACAGTTGGTGACGTGCGTCACAAGGGGCCCTCATCGCCAAGCCGCTCTTTTCCGATCACCCTTTGCCTTTCGCCTTTCGCTTTTCGCCAGAGCAATCAACTCTGAGCTCTTGGTAACCCGGCGTAACCGCCTTAACGCTTTGCCATCCTGAGCGGAGCGTCCGCGCCTTTGCTTTTCCGCCGCTGCTTTTGCGGCGGGCGGACGCGCAGCCGAAGGATCTGCGGTTCGCATGCAGTTAATCAGCTGCCATCGCAAAGCGGGTCCCTCCACTCCGCTTCGCTTCGGTCCGGATGACACGATAAGAATGAACTCACAACTCTGGCGAAAAGCGAAGAGCGAAAGGCGAACAGCGTTTTCTTCACCGCAGCCCGTCGAAGAATCCCCTCAGCATCTTTCCGAATTCTTCCGGTTGCTCCAGCGCGGCGTAATGTCCGGCACGCGAAATCACCTGCAGGCGGCTGCCGGAGATGTTTTGACGCATCACCTCGGCTTCGCCCAGCGGCACGCTGTCATCGGAGCCGCTGACGACCAGCGTCGGCACGCTGATCGTCTTCAACGTCGCAATCGAATCCGGACGGTCGGCCATTCCCTGCTGCACGCCGGCAATGTCTTGCGGTGACATTTTCTGCATCATCCGCCGCGCCTCATCGACGATGTCTGGACGGTTGCTGAGCGTCAAAGGCGACAACAGCTTCGGCAGCATGTCTTCGATAAAGCCTGCAGTCCCCTCGCGCACCACTTTGTCGGCCAGGCCGAGACGACTCGCGCGGCCCTCAGGCGTCTCGGCGGCGGCGCGCGTATTGGCCAGCACGAGCCCCGCTACATGCTCGCGATATCGCCGCCAGAACTCGAACAGCGCGTATCCGCCGATTGAGACGCCGACAAAGTACGCCTTGGTAATTCCCTCTTCGCGGCAGAGCTTCGCCAGGTCGGCGGCCATCTTCTCCATCGTCGCCGGCCCGTCGCCAAGATCGGAGTCGCCGTGCCCGCGCAGATCGAGCAGGATCAGCCGATAACGCGAACTGAGGTGAGGAATGACGCCATTCCAGAAATTGTGATTCAGCGGAAAGGGATGCAACAGGACAACGTCAGGCCCGCTGCCGATGATCTCGTAGAAGAGCTGCGCGTCAGAGGTGCGGAGGGTCGCCACCAAAAAAATCTACCACGGAGGCGCCGAGTACACAGAGGAATCGATTGCAAAATCAACTCTGTGCACACCGTGCCTCCGTGGTGAACTGAAGCCGGAAGGTTCTACGTGCCCTGATACGGCTGCGGCGGAGTCGCAGGCGGCGTGACCGGAGCGTACTCCGGCTCCTCGGGCATCACGATCCACGCGATGAAGTAGGCGAGAATACCTCCACCACCGAACAGCGCCACGATCAGCCACACCACGCGCACGATAGTCACGTCGATGTCGAAGTATTCGGCAAAGCCCGCGCAGACGCCGGCGATCTTGCGATCGGTGCGCGAACGCATCAGCTTGCGGCGGCCCTCGACAGAACCGACCCGCTTGCCACAATAGGCGCAGACACTGGCGTCGTCCTGAATCACCTTACCGCAGTAGTTGCAGTACATATTCCCCCCTCACACCTTGTAATACGTCAAGGATAGAAAAAGGTTCCCGGTTCTGCCAAGTGCTTCCGGCGCAACGGTATTCACCAAGTTGAGGCAGAATATTTGCCTTGCCGCAGAGCGCGCCACCACGAAGGCACGGGGGACACGGAGAACTTGGTTTCAAAAAACGAAACCCGACCTAGGCGATTCGAAGCCCCAGCATTGCTCCATGCGCTCCATCCTCCGTGGTGAGCGGCCTCTTCTCCCGAAACCTTCTTGAGCCAACTCTCATCTGTTCAAAAGAATCTTTGCTGTAAACGCAGCGGTGTTGCAAATCTCCCTGCTGCTGGATGAGTTATGTCCCTGCGGTACTCGCTGCTTCTCGGCGTTGTGCTTTTGCTTGTCTCTACGGCAACCCTCGTTGCGCAACAGAGCCTGACCTCACCCTTTGGCAACGATCAGCTGTGGGAGTTCGGCGTGTGGGGCGGCGAGGCATTTGGCAAGCAGGAGGGCCAGGCCTTCGGCGAAACCCAGCTCACCATGGCGGGATTCCGAGCCGGGCGCGTGATCCACGAATCGACGCTCGACTCCGGCATGCGGCGCTCGCTGGAATATGTAATCGAGCTGGATCCGGCATTCTTCGTCAGGCGCACGCACCCTGCCTACGGTGGAGGCTTCTCGCCCATCGGATTGAAGTTCAACTTCGCCCCTCGCCGCAATGGACGTTATCGCCCGTACCTGGAGATGAATGGTGGCGCGATGTTCACTCAGGAGAATGTCCCGCAGGGCCGCACCGACAACTTCAATTTCACCGCCGCGTTTGGTCCCGGCGTGATGATCGCGTTGAGCAGGACGCAGGCGCTCAGCCTGGGACTGCGTTACTGGCATCTCTCCAATGCCAACCTGGGCTACAACAATCCGTCATTCAACACGATTCAATTCGTGGTGGGATATAACTGGCTTCTAACCGGTCGCGGAGGGCGGCAGAAGCAGGCGTCGACAGGCGCGCGCACAACAGGATCTGAGACCACGGCTGCGAGCCCATAAGGGTCAGCGCCTTGTGTCAGGGCACGACAGTCGCGCCGTTCGATCTCGAAAATGGCTCGTCGTGGACGCAGATCCTTCGACTACGCGTCCGCGCGATTCGCAAATGCGAATCGCAAAAACAATTGCGGATGCTCCGCTCAGGATGACAATTTTGATTGTTGTGCACGGGTGCCCCACTCATTCGCGACTTTCGAATGAGTGGGAGGCGAACTACAGATTCTTCTTCGTCCAGGCGTCGACCCGCTTCAGCGCTTCCTGCAAATTCTCAATCGAGTTGGCGATGCTGAACCGCAGATAGCCCTCGCCATACGATCCGAACGCCGTGCCCGACAACGCGGCCACGCCCGCTTCTTCCAGCAGCGCGTCGGCCAGTTTCTTTGACGGCCATCCTGTCGCCTTGATGTTCGGGAAGGTGTAGAACGCGCCCTTGGGCAGGCGGCACGAAAAACCTTTGATCTCGTTCAGACCCTTCACAAACACGTCGCGCCGCTTGTGAAATTCCTGGCGCATGCGCTCGGGCTCGCTCTGGTCGCCGCTGATCGCCTCGATGCCGGCAATCTGAGTAAAGGTCGCGGTACACGATGTCGAATTCGTCGCCAGCCGCGCAATCTGTGCCGCCAGGTCCGGACGCATCACGCCGTAACCCAGGCGCCACCCAGTCATTGAATAGGTCTTCGAAAATCCATCGAGGATGATGGTGCGCTCTTTGAATCCGGGCACCGAAGCAATGCTGAACGGCTCGCCTTCAAACAGCAGGCGGCTGTAGATCTCATCGCTCATGATGGGGATATCGCGATCGCCAATTGCAGCGGCGATGTCCTCAATATCTTGCCTGGTCAGAATGCCGCCCGTCGGATTCTGCGGCGAATTGAGGATGATCAGCTTGGTGCGGTCGGTGATCAGGTCCTTCAGCTCGTTAACGTCGAGACGGAAGTCGCGCTCTTCGCGTAGATGAATCGGCACCGCCTTGCCGCCGACAAAGTTGATCATCGACTCGTAAATCGGGAAACCTGGATTCGGATAGATGACTTCATCGCCTTCATCGATGAGGGCCATGATGAGGAAGAAGATGATCGGCTTGCCGCCCGGCACCACCACAACTTCTTCAGGGCTGACCTTGATGCCGCGCGACTTGGCGACATCGTTGGCGATGGCCTCACGCAGATCGGGCAGGCCGGCCGATGGTCCGTAGTGCGTGAAGCCCTCACGCAGCGCGTTCACGCCGGCTTCGACAACGTTGGCCGGAGTGTCCATATCGGGCTCGCCGATTTCCAGATGGATGATGCTTTTTCCCTGCCGCTCCAGGGCGCGAGCACGTACCAGAACTTCGAAAGCGGTTTCGGTTCCCAAGCGCGACATCCGCTTGGCCAGGCGCAGATCAGTTGTAGTGGTCGTCATAGGCAAACCCATCGATTATACGATGCCCCACTCCGGGTATTTCGATCACGGATTCGAACAGCATGCATAAATATACGTTTCGCCGACCTGGACGATGGGCGTATATCCCGAAACGCCCAGCGCACTGATGCAGGCCGAGGCCGGCGGCGAGCCGTTCTCCAGCCCTTGATTTCCAACCACTACCAGGCGAGGCCCGTGTCCAGCCAAGTCCGCAGCGATGTCGTCGCCCGCGCGAACGTGATACCGGCGGCGCTGCGCCGGATCCAGATATCCGGCAACCAGCATGCCGAAGCTGTCCTCATAGCCTCTATACGAATTGGCGTGCGAAGCGAAGATGTACCCGGGCCAGAAACTGGCAACCGGCTCTCCCGGCGCCGACACCTGGTCCAGCGCCGCCGAAACTGCGGAAACCTGCTCCAGCGTCCAGCTCTGAGGATCGGCTACGTCCTTCAGATACGGCTTCGTTTGCCAAATCTGAAGGAATTGTCGAAATGTTGGCACGCCGGCCAGGATAAACAGCGCGACGAAGACAATCCCGGCGATCCGCACATTGCGCTGGCTTGTCGGCGATTGCAGCTGCGCCAGAAAGTCCGGCAGCAGACACATCGTGCCCGTAATCAGGAATGGAATGACGACGCTGAAATATTGGATATAGGCCGGCGTGGGTAGCAGCGACACCACTCCCAGCAGGAGGGCTATCCCGAGTGCGAAGCTCGCCGCTGGGCGTCGTTGACTGAGACGGAAGAACATCAGAGCGCAAATCACGACCAGCCCGCTCACCTGAAACCGCCGCTGCGATCCGCCGAACAGCGCCAACAGCATCAGGAGCTTGTTGTGCCAGTCGCCCACCAAACCCTCATCGGAGCGGATGGCGTGATAGCCAAGATTGTTGAACAAGAACACGTCAGGCGAGCGAAAAAACAGAAGGAACGACGGCGCGAGTCCAGCCAGCAGCCCGGCGGAGAACCACAGCAAACGTGAAACGCGAAATAATTTTTCCGCTCGCCAGATCCACCAGAGAAATATTGGGACAACCACGATCAGATAGGAACGCGTGTCGACACCGAGACCAAACAAAACACCCGAGAGCGCGGCAAGCCACGCGCCTCCGGTGTCTCCCAGTCTCGCGAGAAGGACGTAGGAAGCGAACAGGAAAAACGTCGCCAGCGATAAAGTCTTTACGACCGGCAACCAGCAGAAGACCAGCGTGCTCGAAGCAAACAGGATGACCGAGGTTGCGCTCGCGGCTGCGCTCCTCGTCTCGTGATAAACCTGCTCGAAGAGCATGGTACCGATGAGTGTGGTCAACAACGCCGCTAGCGCGCGTCCGACGAACCACGAAATCCCGCCGACTTTCAGCCACGCGGCGTAGACGTACGGTAAAAGCGGGGCTTGCGGATAGAAGAAATCCAGGTAGGGCGTCTTATGCTGCAGCACCAGCCGGGCGGCGAGGAGGTAGAAGCCTTCGTCGCCGTCGATCAGTCGGTGTCGGGCAACGAACAGGAAGAACCCGGCTTGCAGCAGGAACGCCGTCAGTACCAGCCATCTGGAGATGCGGGTCATGCGTCCTCGCGCGGGCGAGTCAGTCGATATGCTCAATCACAAAATCGATCTTGGCCGACTTCTCCAGCATGGCCGAGACCGAACAGTACTTCTCCTTCGACAGACGTACGGCGTCTTCCACCGCCTTCGGCGTCACCTTACCGCCAATACGATAGACCACGCGGATCGACGTGAACACCTTGGGAAATTCTTCAGAGCGCTCGCCCTCGGCGCTGACATCTACCGAGGTGAAGGGCTCGCGCTTCTTGCGCAGAATGCTGACTACGTCACTGGCCGAGCAGGCGCACAACGCGATAAGCACCAGTTCGACAGGGCTGTTGGCCGACTTCTCGGTACCGGCATCGACGATGATGGCATGACCGCTGGCCGCCTCGGCGAGGAATCGGTCGCGGTCGGTGTAGAGTGCGTGGGCGGTGATCAAGTGGACCCTCGGATTGTCGCTTTTCGCTGCTCGCTCTTCGCCAGTGATTTCTGGACGAAAAGTTAAGATACTAGAAATTTGGCGAGGACTGACAAGGAGATACAGTGCTGTGGTTGACTACCCCCCCCGCCCCGGTCCCTAACCCCTACTACTGTTTCTGCGGCGGTGGCGCCTGCTGCGGCGTCGAGGTTCCGCTGCCCGAAGGCGTCGAAGTCCCGCTTCCCGAACTCGAGCCGCCCACCTGGCCGCCGTCGTGATTCTCGTAAATCGAGTACTGTCCCTGCGGAGTCTTCAGCCGAATGGTGATCTGCTGCTCCTGCTGGTTGATCTGGAAATCGTCGCCGAAGGTTTGGTATCCGTGCGCGATCACCTGCACCCGCAGAAGTCCGTAGGGCACGCCATCGAAGTGCGTCTTGCCATCGGCGTCAGTCTTCAACTCAAAACCCGCCTTCCCCTGCTTGCCATTCTTGCTCACCGGATGCAGGATCACCGCGGCGTTGCGCACCGGCTTGCCGCTGTCATCTTTCAACACCACGAAATCGGTCGAGGATACCTGCGTAGGGTCATCCTTCGACTTGGCAAGGACAAAGCTGGTTGCGACCAGGAGCACCACCACAACTGCGGAAACGGAACGGCTCAAACGCATAGAGAATATTCTAGGCAGGTCGGCGCGATGCCGCAACGCGGTTGGGACGGATTGAAATTCTCCACGGTGGCGGTTGGGTGGTGCACGCCTTTTAGGCGTGCACTCTGAATTCGCTGAATGGCTTGGCTTCACCCGCTGAGGTAAGTGGAGAGTCACCTCAGGCGTTAAAACGGCGCCCTTGCGCTTGTTGGGATGGTCGCGCCTCTGTGGCTCGCAATTTCTCAGGGTGTCATCCCGAACCAAGGGCTTCAGCGCGCGCGGAGAGGCCTGTTGTTTGCGGCTGCCGTACGCTTCACCGAAACCGCAGGTCTTTCGACTACGCGTCCGCCCGCCGCAAAAGTTGCGGCGGAGAAACAAAGGCGCGGACGCTTCGCTCAGGATGACAAACCTGAATGAGCTTGTGGCGCATTCTTTATTTTTGCGGAAAGATGCTCTTCTTCTGGTGAACCAGTAAGCGGATGCGGAGGGTCGCACCCACGGCAATTGCGACGATCGCGAGCGCGACGCCGACATTCATTACCGATGCGAACAGTGCAACCGATCTCATTACTACCTCTAGTCTTGCGATTCCGGAGCACGCTTCAACACTGGCCGGTCACTGTCATCCGGCTGGCTAGGCGTGGTGCTCGATGCCTGGTTGGTGCTCGTGCTCGACGACGGCTGCGTTGAGGCGCCCGAATCTCCGCCGCTCGTCCCTGAATCGTCGCTCGGCGTCGCCGTGGTGGGAGCGTGCTTCAGCGTCGGACGATTGGGATCGTCCTGTGCCGTAGCCGAGGTGTTATCGCCATCGCCGCCATTGGTCGTGCTTGAGCTGCTGGCGCGTTTGAGTAGAACCGGCTTGCCCGGATCCTGCTTGCCTCCGCCCAGATGGCGGCCGTTCTCCAGCATCATCAGGCGGGCTTTCACGTTCTCAAACTCGCTGGTATCGACAATGTATTCGGAGCGGTCCGGCAAATATTTCCGAATCTCTTCCTGCGCCGCCTCAATACGCTCGACGTTCATGGGATGCGTGGCGAAAGCCTTGGCCACCAGGTTCGGCTTCTTCTTCTCAACGTTCAGCTTCTCGAAAAACTCGACAAACGCTTCCGGGTCGTAACCCGAGACATAGTCATACTCGAGCCCTAGCAGATCGGCTTCGCGCTCCGCATCGCGCGAAAACTTCAGGAACCCCAGCGGCACCGCCAGCCCTGCGACTTCAGCGACCGCGTAGGCCACCGGTCCGCCGACGAAGATCAGCGGCACCGAGGCGAAGTTCCATATTTGTGCGCGCGTCATGTTCTTGGTGGCGTGACGCGCAGCGACGTGCGCGATCTCGTGGGCCATCACGCCGGCCAGTTCGGCTTCGTTGTCGGCGGCAAGAATCAAACCGCTGTCGACATAGAAAAATCCGCCCGGCAGGGCGAAGGCATTCACTTCCTCGTTATCGAGGACCTTGATCGTGAACGGCACGCGCGCGTCTGAGTTCCGCACCAGGTTCTGCCCGATGCGGTTGATGTATTCATTGATCACCGGATCGGTGACCAGCCTCGCGCTGCCTTCCACTTCCTGTGAAAGGCTCCTGCCCAAGGCAATCTCGCGGTCGAGCGAATAGAAATCCAGGCCCGAGCCGACGTTGCGCTGCCCGATCAGGTTCACGTTGTACTTCGGCTGCAAATTTGGATTGCTGGCGTTAACGCCGTTGGGGTGTTGAGTCCCAGGCGGGGTTTGCTTTAGATCGGGATTCGCTGCTGCGTCCTGCGCGCCGGCCGCCTCAGCCTGGGCTGCCGTGGGAATCGAGCCTGGCGCTATCGCAGGTTTTGCTGGCGTCTGATTGTCTTGCGTGGTCTGCTGTTCGACGGATGCGGCCTGTGCCGAAGGCGAAGTTGTCGGTGTGTCTTGCGGCGCCGATGTCTGGGCTTGCGCTGCGCTGAAGGAAATCAGCAGCAGCATAACGGCAAGAACTCCCAGTACCGATATCTTGGGGAGCGTCAACCTCGAAGCGTCTCGAACACCACGGAGGACTGGCACGGTGGCACCTGAACTTAATCCGATTATCCCGCCAACTCGGGGCTATGGGAACTATAAAAGTTCGCCGCGGTCTGAAGGTGAAAACAATTCGCGAGTCGATGAGCGCCAGCTAGTCGCATAGATGCAGCAGCGGTGTTGTCGGATAGCCAAAGTTTACGCCCGCATCGAAGAAGCAACTTGTGGGTTGAACTTGTGGGTGCCCCACGTTCGGCCTTCTTTGGGCTTAACGGGATTAGGACCATTCTCGTGCGATCCCGGCACCGGCGTCAGTGACCGGCAACCACGATTCATGCGATTCTAAAGGAATATCAGATAAGTCTATGAAAATATTAGCCGTATTAGATTTGTTGAGATTTTGTTACAAATGTGAGTGCAACTCACTCACCTCATGCTTGACATCTCCGAATGAACTGCTTATGATTAGCACTCGTAGGCAGTGAGTGCTAGCAGAGTCTCTGAAGTACTCCCTCCCGCTTATCCGCCGTACCCAGTTTTATGAGCTCGCCGCCGGTGTCGCAAGGTTCGCGTCGAGGCGGCAAATACGTAACGGAATCCAACTGACTTCAAGATTTTGAAAGGAGTTCCAAGAATGTCAACGAAGCTAACTCCCCTGCACGATCGCATTGTGATTCGCCGTGTAGAAGAGGCCGAGACCACCCGTGGTGGAATCATCATCCCCGACAGCGCGAAGGACAAGCCGCAGGAAGGCGAAATCATCGCCGTCGGCAAGGGCAAGAGCAACGAGAAGGGCGAGACCTTCCCCCTGGCTGTGAAGGAAGGCGATCGCGTTCTGTTCGGCAAGTACGCCGGCACCGAGATCAAGATTGACGGCGAAGACTTCCTGATCATGCGCGAGGAAGAAGTACTCGGCATCCTGGAAGGCGCCGCGAAGCCGAAGGAACACGTCGCGAAGAAGTAGGCGCGAGCGCGCGTTACGCGCTGTTGCCAGTTGCCGGTTGTCAGTTGTCGGATAAAGCTCGCGAAGCGCTTTTGCGAACCCTAATCCTCACGTCTTCGGCAATCAGTCCGAGGGATTCAACCGAGAACTGACAACCGACAACTGACAACTGCGCGCTCCGCGCGCCT
>DATHQX010000021.1:0-6332 GCA_035482295.1 Verrucomicrobiia bacterium | reverse complement strand
TCTCCGACGTGGCGCTGCAACTGTTCGGCGTCTCAGCATTTTTGCTGCCGGCGTTTCTGGGGATGTACTCGCTGCACTGGTTCCGCTCGCGGCCCATCAGCGCCCCCTGGGTGAAGGTAGTCGGAGGCAGCGCATTGCTGGCCTTCATCGCCGGGCTGATCGGCCTGCTGCCCGGACACGTGATGTGGAAGGGCGTGATCCCTTCTGAAGGCTTGCTCGGCCGCATCGTCGCCGACTTCCTGATTCATTACCTCAACATTGTTGGCGCGTACCTGGTCTGCATCGCGGTGATCGCCGTCGGCCTGTACCTATCGACCGCGTTCTCCTTCGGCGCAATGCATCTCTGGTCGCAGACGCGGCTGGGCTTTGCCTATGCCGCGATGGATCGCTTTGCCGACTGGCGCATTGAGCGCGCGCGCCGGAAGGCCGCACGGGATCTGGAGAAAAAGCGCGCAGCCAACGCCAAGCCGGTAGTGACTGCGCAGCTTATTCCTAAACGCGCTCCAGCTCCGGTGGAAGAACCCGTCGCGATGGAAGCCGCGCCGGCCGCTCCAGCGCCGCTTACCACCGCGCAGGGTTCGCACGGCCGCAGCGGCATCGACCGCATGTTTGGGGCGGATGACGATCAGCGGCAGCCCGGGCCTCCGCCGAAACCCATGGTGCCAGAGCCTGCGCCCGAGCCAGATTCCGACGAAGCCATCGCCGTCACCACGCGCGCCGACGCCAGGCACACCGGCAAGACCACCATGCCGAAGCTGGCGGGCAGCTACAAACTTCCGTCGACCGCGCTGCTGCACCGTCCCGACGAGCACAGTGCCATCAACGAAGCCGAGCTGAAAAACCTCGCTCAGCTTCTAGGCGAGAAGTGTGCCGAGTTCGACGTGCGCGGTTCAGTCACGCAAATTAATCCCGGCCCGGTGGTCACGACCTTCGAGTTCAAACCCGAGGCCGGCATCAAGTACAGCCGCGTCACCGGCCTGTGCGACGATCTCTGCCTGGCGTTGCGCGCCGAGAGCATTCTCATCGAGCGCATGGCCGGCAAGTCGACGGTCGGTATTCAGGTTCCGAACCACGAACGCGAAACCATTTGGCTGCGCGAGGTGGTCGAGGCGCAGGAGTTCCTTGGCTCGAAGTCGAAGCTGACCCTTGCGCTGGGCAAAGATATCAACGGCCGCATCGTCACCGCTGACCTGAACTCGATGCCGCACCTGCTAATCGCCGGCTCGACTGGCTCGGGCAAGAGCGTCGCCATTAACGCCTTCATCATGTCGATTCTCTACAAGTGCACGCCGGACGAGGTTCGACTGATTCTGGTTGATCCCAAGCGCCTGGAGCTCGGCAATTACGAAGGCGTCCCGCATCTGCACACCCCGATCATCACCGAGCCCAAGCTGGCTTCGAATGCGCTGCGCAACGCCGTGCGCGAGATGGAGCGACGGCTGAAGGTGCTCGCCGCGAAAGGCGTGCGCAACATCGACCAGTACAACAAGCTGTTCGACGGCAGCTCGGCCAGCCTCTTCGAAGATGACAGTGAGGAGCGTCCGCTGCCCTACATGGTCATCATCATCGACGAGTTGGCCGACCTGATGATGCTCGATGGGCAGAACGTGGAAGCGTCGATCACCCGCCTCGCACAGATGGCACGCGCCGTCGGCATTCACCTGGTGCTGGCAACGCAACGCCCGTCGGTCGACGTCATCACCGGCCTGATCAAAGCGAACTTCCCGGCGCGCATGTCGTTCCGCGTAGCCACCAAGATCGATTCGCGCACCATCCTCGACGCCAACGGCGCAGAAGCGCTGCTGGGACGCGGCGACATGTTGTATCTGCCCAATGGCTCGGCGCGCGTGCATCGCGTACATGCTCCGTTTGTCACCGAGAAAGAAATTGCGGCAGTGGTCGAACACTGGCGCGCGCAGGGCACGGCGCAGTATCAGCAGACCTTCCTCGAAGCTCCACGCGAAGAAGGCGAGTCTGGTGGCACAGGCGGCGCTGCCGGCGATGACAACGACGAACTCTTCCAGGACGCCGTACGCATCGTGCTCGAGTACGGTAAGGCCTCGACTTCCCTGCTGCAGCGTCGGCTGCGCATCGGCTACGGCCGCGCCGCCCACCTCATCGATCTGATGGAACGCGACGGCATTGTTGGCGCCGCCGACGGGCCCAAGCCTCGCGAAGTCCTCAAGCGCCCCGACTGGCTCACCGAAGTCGAAGACGCGCTGCGATAGATCGAGTCATTCATCTTGCATCAGAGTTAGGGTGCCCCACACATCCGTGCTTTTCGGATGTGTGGGATCGGTAGGTCGTTAGGCCAATGATCCTCTCCACAGATCCAGCATCCATTCATGGTCCGACAGAAGTCATTACCGGAAGCTCGAACATTTACATCCAGCCACCCACTCATTCGAAAATCGCGAATGAGTGGGGCACCCGGCACCTTAACGTCTTACAACCCACAATCTCTCGTGCTAACCTGCTGGGCAGGATTTCTATGCCCAACCGGCCGCGTATCTTCCCTGCCATCGTTCTTACCGTGTGTCTCAATGCGGCTGTTCTAGCTCAGAACGGCGGTTCGAATCAGCAGCAGTCTCCCGGCATTGGCGGGATAACCATTCACACCAATACCGGCGACAAAAACACCTCGCAGACTGTACCCGTCGCGCCACCTCCCACAACGTCGGGGATCATGACCACGTTGGGTGAGGCCAATCAGTTCTTCTCGCAGCGCAAAATTCCCGAGGCCGCGACGCGCTATCAGGCGATCGTGAAGGCTGACCCAAAAATTATTCCCGCGCAGGTCGGGCTGATGCGCTGCCTGATCATGCTGAACAAAATCGACGAAGCCCAGGCAGCGGCCAACTCTGCTGTGGCGACGCTGCCCAACGCGGCGCAGGTGCTGGTCACCGCCGGCGATGTGCAGTTCCGCGCAGGGAAAATTCCCGACGCTGAGCGGCTCTACATCAAATCGGAGAACCTCAATCCGAAAGATCCAGAGCCGTATCTGGGATTGTGGCGCGTCTACAAAACGTATTCGCTCTATCGCCGCGCCTACGACAATCTGAAGAAGGCGCATGAGGTCGCGCCCGACAACGGTCCGGTGCAGCTGCTGTATTTCCACTCCCTGCCGCAGGCCGACCAGATTCCCGCGGTCGAAGCCTACAGCGCAAAGCCCGGCCTGAATCCGCAGCTGGCGCGCACCTTGCAGCAGTACCTGGCGTTTTTGAAGAAGAACGCCGCTGAGCCGACGCATCCGTGCAAACTGGTGACGAACGTCCAGAAGACCGACACCAAGCTGAATCCGGTGTCGCGCTACAACATGCCGCTGGGCGGCGTTGGGCTCGACGTGAAGATCAACAAGCAGGAGGTCCATCTGGCGCTCGATACCGGGTCCACGGGGATTCTGCTAGGTCGAGCCGCGTCGGAAAAGTTGGGCCTGCAGAAGTTGGCTTACCAGCCCATCGTCGGCATGGGCGACGCGGGCACGCAAGGCGGCTTCACCGCAGTAGCCGATCGCATCCGTGTGGGCGATCTGGAATTCCAGGACTGCGTTGTCAAAGTTACCGACGCCGCTTCCCCGGTGACGGGACAGGATGGGCTGATCGGCGCCGACGTCTTTAGTTCCTACCTGATCGACATCGACACGCCCTCGGGCAAGCTGCGGCTGTCGCCCCTGCCGCCGCGTCCTAATGAAAGCGTGCAACCGGCGACGCTGCAAACCATGTCGTCGGACCAGGGCGAGGATTCGGGCACCGAGACCGCGCAGGCTGCCAAGTCCGGCCCCGGCCTGAGCGAGTTGCCGATGGATGCCTACGTTGCACCCAGCATGGCCAACTGGACGAAGGTCTACCGTTTCCGCAGCCTGATGCTGGTGCCAACGCTGGTCGATCGCATCGGCCCGCTTCTCTTCCTCATCGATACCGGCGCATTCAGCAATGTGCTGTCGACGCGCACGGCGCAACAGGTCACGCAGATTCAAGCCGACCCGAACATGAAGATCTCGGGAATGAGCGGCAGTGTCGCAAAGGTCTACACAGCCGACAAAGCCACACTGCAATTCGGCCCCTACGCTCAGCCCAACGAGGACGTTACCACCTTCGACCTCTCGCCCATCGCCCGTCAGACGGGGGTCGAAGTCTCCGGCGTGCTGGGCTTCAGGATGCTGCGCATCATGCAGCTCAAGATCGATTATCGCGACGGGCTGGTCGACTTCAACTACGATCCCAAGCGTCTTCCTAAGGGCGTGGCCATCCGGTAGTGCGGGCTGCGGCCGAAGAAAGATTCTGCAATAGCTGCTCTGAAAGGGCGCACCTTCAGGTGCGCCGCTACGAGTCCCCGTTTCTGCTCAGCGAGGTGGCCTTCAGGCCGTCGAGCCGTTCGTTCAATCTCTAGGCGCGGCCGACTGCGTCTAGTACACTCGGTGAACAAATCCAGCAATGCGGAAACGTGCGACCACACGCAGCCTTCGACTGCCGTTGCTCATCAGCGCCTGGCTGATGATGGCTGCTCCTGCGCTCGCCTGGGGCGCTTCTACCTCTACCGTCAGCGGAAGCGTTACCGATCGTAGCGGCGCGGTCATCGCGCGCGCGCAAGTTATCCTGCACGTCAGTGGTCAGGACTTTGGCCGTGTCACCCAGCCGGACGGAAGCTTCGTATTCGATGGCATCGTCGGTGACGCGGGAACCGTCGAAGTCCGCTCGCCGGGATTTGCCACGACGACCGTCAACTGGCACGCGGGAGACAAATCTCTCAGCATCGTTCTGCCGCCGGCCACGGTGCAGCAGAGCCTCGACGTCACGGCTACGCGCACCTCGATTCTTCCCACCGGCGTCGACAACGTTGAGTCGCAGCCTGACTCCGTCGTGGTCAGCGACCAGCAACTGCAACAGTGGGGGCCGCTGACCACCGACGATAAGCTGCGCCAGGTGCCGGGCTTCAGCCTGCTGCGCCGCTCGGGCAGCCAGACGGCGAACCCGACGTCTCAAGGCGTCTCGCTGCGTGGATTGGGCGCGAGCGGCGCCAGCCGTGCCCTGGTGCTAGTCGATGGAGTTCCCATCAACGATCCTTTTGGCGGATGGGTCTATTGGGCGCGCGCACCGCAGGCCTCGCTGAGTGAAGTGCAGATCGTGCCCGGCGGCGTTTCCGCGCTCTACGGCAACGACGCGCTGGGCGGCGTGGTCAACATGGAAACGCGGCCGGCGGTCGAGACCGACGGCAACATTCAAGTTTCCTACGGCAACGAGAATTCGCCCATGGGCTCGGGCTGGGGTGCGGTACGCTTCGGCCAATGGTCGCTAAGCGGCTCCGGCGAAGGCTTCCGCACCAATGGCTACATCGACACGCCCGAGAGCATTCGCGGCACTGTCGACACGCCGGTCAACGTGCAGTACGGCACCGGCAATGTAAAACTGGAGCGGCTGTTCGGCGATCGCGGGCGGATGTTTCTGAGCGGCAATCTCTACGGCGAAGATCGGCAGAACGGCACCCCGTTGCAGATTAACGACACTACCATTCGCCAACTCGCCTTCGGCACCGACTACAACAGCCCCAGCGCTGGGCTGTTCACGTTGCGGCTATATGGCGGGACGGAAAATTATCACCAGACGTTTTCCTCCGTCGCCGCCAACCGCGACAGCGAATCGCTCACCGATGTTCAGAATGTTCCGGTGCAGCAGATGGGATTGATCGGGCAGTGGTCGAAGCAACTGGCCAGCCGCTTCACCATGCTGGCCGGCACCGACGGAACCTACGTGCAGGGCGTCAGCCTGGAAACGACGTATTCCGCCGGCGCCAAGACCGCGAACCTGTCGAACGGCGGCTCGCAACAGGCGCTGGGCGCGTTTCTGGAAGGCATTGTGCAGATTTCGCGCCGCTGGTCGCTGACCATGGCCGGCCGCGAAGACCTATGGAGTAACTACGACGCCAGTTCGATTCGCGTCCCGGTCCACGGCTCACCTACCGACATTAACTACCCGGACCGCGGACAGAACGCCTTCAACCCGCGCGTGTCGCTCTCGTATCGGGCCAGCGATCGCGTGGTGTTGTATGTCGCCGGATATCGTTCTTTCCGCGCGCCTACGCTGAACGAACTCTATCGCGCCTTCCGCGTCGGCAATGTGCAGACGCTGGCCAACGCCTACTTGCGCGCCGAGCGCTTCAGCGGCGGCGAAGGCGGCGTGCGCACCTCGATGCTCGACGGCCGCGTCTCCATACACGGCAGCATGTTTGGCGGCGTCGTCACCAATCCGGTCGAGAACGTGACCATCAGCTCAACGCCCAACTTGATCGTGCGCATGCGAGAGAATCTTGGCCGCACGCAGTCCGTCGGACTTGAA
>DATHQX010000020.1:0-4798 GCA_035482295.1 Verrucomicrobiia bacterium | reverse complement strand
CAGATCCAGCCGCGCGCCGTGATCGATCAGCATCGCAGCGAAGCGTGCCCGGTCGCGCCCCGGGAGACGGCTGCGCCGCGCTGCCGCAAAGTGCAGCGGCGTCTGCCCGTAGCGCGAAATGTTCGGGTCGATACTGTGCTCGAGCAGCGCTTCCAAGCTTTTGAAATGGCCTTCATTCGCTGCGGGATCCCCGCCCGCTCCGCGAATCGGCTGAATGAGAACCCAGTTCCAGCGAGGATCGTTCAGCTCCCAGTGGAGGTGTGGAAGGGCCAGCAGGACAATCTCCGGACATCCGTGATCGGCGGCCGACCACAGCAGTTCGTGAACCGCCTCCTCGCCCGGATTCTCCGCCAGGATCTTCCGCGCTGCCTCCACGTCGTGCATCTGCGCGACCATATACGGGTGCACCCGGGCGCCACGCTCGATCAGCAGTTTCTTCACCGATTCGTCCTCGTGCCACCATGCATTGCGCAGCGGCCATCCCGAGGCATAAACGTTGGCGTTCGGATCGGCACCGCGGTCGAGCAGCAACTTGGTGATGGCGAAGTCGCCCGCCAGCGCCGCATGCCAAAGCGGCATCCCCCAGCTTTCCGTCGGCTCTTCCAACTCTTCGAGGAAAATCCGTTCATTCACGTCCGCGCCAAGATCAAGCAGCAGGCGAACCATCGCCATCTGTCGATGCTTCACCGCCAACGTTACCAACCCGCCGTCACTGCTGATCGCGCGCACTAATCCGGGCTCGGCGGCGATCAACTCCCGTACGGGGGCCTCGTCACCCAGGGCCACCGCTCCGCGAACCGTGAGCTCCGCGCCATGCTCCAGCAACAGCTTTGCAACCACTGGAAATCGTGCGGCGGCATCGTTGCGCGGATCAACTGAGAGAGCGGCATGATCGAGCGGCGTCAGTCCCGTTGGATCCTTCTTGCGAACACTAGCTCGCCGCGCGAGGAACCACGTCACCAGCGCGTCGTCGTTTCGTCGCGCGGCGAGATGGAGCGGCGTCCTCCCGTCCCGATCGCACGCATGAAGCAGAGACAGATCGGCCTCCAGCAGGCGAATCGCCGCCGCGGTGTCACCGCGAGCGATTGCCGCACTGATTTGATCCTGCGCCGGCGAGACCGACACATTCAGGCAACTCATCTCCTCTCGCCGATGCCGCTCCTCTGCCTCGATGACCGCGACCACGTCGGCGTAATCTCTCTCTTCGGCCAGAGCCATCGCCGTCGTGGCGTCGCGATGCGGAAAAATCCCCTTGCGAGCGTCGGCGCCCGCCTCCATCAGCAGCCGCACCATCGCCACATCGCGCCGCAGCACCGCGTAGTGAATGGCGCGGTGCTCGTTGCTCGCCGACGCATCCATCCCCACCAGTTCCGGCCGGCTCGCAAGCATCGAACGGACCTGAGCGAGGTCGCCGCTCGTTGCGGCCTCCATGAACCGGGCAACAGTCGCCCCATCGACAAATGCCTTCAGCTTCGCCCAGCTTGCAAAGCTGTAAGATCGCGCAATCACACGTTGAGCATCGTTGAGCGCGAAGCGATCTTTGTCCGCATGCAGCTCGAAGCGGTCGACCTCGGCCGCCGCGGACGGCTCACAGGAGCGATAGCCGCGGAGGAGTTCCTTGGCTTGCTTGCGCAGCTGTTCGAGATTGGGCTGCTCTGGGCGACGCGGAGCTACGTACGCGGAAACAGATGTTGAACGGTGATCAGGCACGACCATCTCCTTTCGAACACTGCCCGCTGTCCGCGTCCCGGGCTCAAAAGAAGGTTGTGTCGTCATGTTGTCAGCATCAAGCTCGTCGATGGGCTCAGCCCTGCCCGCGGACACGGAGGCGTCCGATACGCCGAACTGAGTATACCGCGCCAGACCGGCGCCGCTCTTTGTCCCTAAAAAGAAGGACGCCCCCAACAAGGGAGCGCCTTACGAATCACGAACTAATCGGCGCCGAAGGCGCTTATGCCTGGACGGCCGTTCCTACCACAGGCCCCAGGCGCGGCTGATGTAGTCGGTCATCGACATGGTGATGAGCACGAAGAACGTGAAGAATCCTGCCGCCACGGTAAGCTTGGTCAAACGCGAGCTGTACTTCACGTGCATGAAGAACAGGATCACCAGCACCGCCTTGATGCAAGCGATTGCCAGCGCGACCACGGCATTGAAGGCGTACATGTCAATGTAGGACGCGCCCACAGTGATCGCCGTAAACACCAGTAGCAATCCGAAGATCACCAGGTAGACCCTGGGGCTGACAATGTGCTCTGCGTGATGCGTCGGCTCTGTGTCGAGTATTTCTTTCTGGGTCAGTTCAGACATCTTTTCCCTCAAATCCTCTTTTCTACTGCATCACTGGTGCCGGCTGATCAGGTAGAGCAGCGGGAACAGGAAAATCCATACTATATCGACGAAGTGCCAGTACAGCCCGAAGTTCTCCACCGTTGTCATGTGGCCTTGCGTGTACGCCCCGCCCCAGGCTCGCACCAGCAGGATGATCAGGATCGACACGCCAATAATCATGTGCAGCGCGTGCATGCCGGTCATCGCGAAATAGAGCGAGAAGTAAACCTGAGTCTTCTCCGCCATGTCCGGCGCCAGCGGCGGGTCGTCGGGATAGGCGGGATTTACATGCGTGAAGTCGTTGATGCTGAAGTTCAGTCCCGGAACATGGTGCTTTTCCCACTTCTCGTGATACTCAACCGCCTTGACGCCTAAGAAGACGGAGCCCAGTACTATCGTTCCCAGCAGCCAGCCGACGAGTGCCTTGCGCCAGCGCAGCTCCGCCGCGTGCACCGCCATGGCCATGGTGAAGCTCGAGCAGATCAGCACCGCCGTGTTCAGTGCGCCCAGCGTAATCGATAACTGATGGCTGCCCGCCACGAACGCGGGGTAATACCAGTTGCGGTAAATCAGGTAGGCGCAGAAGAGCCCGCCGAAAAACATGATCTCCGTCAACAGGAAGAGCCACATGCCGAAGGTGGATGTCTCCTTCTGCTGCTCCAGGTTGGCGAAGTGGTGCCGCAGGTACGGAGAGTGCTCGTGCTCCGCGTGCGCCTCTTCCGGGTGGGTTGCGATCGCCTGGCTATCCAACGGTCTGCACCTCGTGTTTGGTCTTGTTTGCCAGCCATTCGTAGTCGTAGGCTTCCCAGTCGACCACCGGCGTCTCAACAAAATTCTCTGTCAGTGGAGGCGACTGAATCTGCCACTCCAGCCCCGTTGCCTGCCACGGATTCGCCCCGGCGATCTTGCCGTACTTGAGCGACCATGCCAAATACAGCATCGGCAGCACGTAGCCCACGCCCAGCACCGTCGCGCCCGCCGTCGACAGCACGTTCAACACCTGGAACTCCGGCGGATACGCGGCATAGCGGCGCGGCATACCCAGGTAGCCCAGAATGAACTGCGGGAAGAATGTCAGGTTAAAGCCGATGAATGTGGTTACTGCCGCCAGCTTCGAGATCCCCTCCGGATACATCCGGCCCGTCATCTTCGGCCACCAGAAGTGCACGCCGGCGAGGAACGCCATCAGCATGCCGCCCACCATTACGAAGTGGAAGTGCGCCACGATGAAATACGTTTCGGTCAGGTGAATGTCCATGCCCATCGTGCCCAGGAAGACGCCCGTCAGGCCGCCGATGGTGAACAGCCCCATGAAACCGAAAGCGTAGAGCATCGGCGTCTCGAAGGTGATCGAGCCCTTGTAGAGCGTCGCCGCCCAGTTGAAGATCTTGATCGCCGAGGGCACCGCGACGAGCATGGTCAGTAGGGAGAAGACTAGCGCCGAGTAGTTCGACACACCCATGATGAACATGTGGTGCGCCCAGACGAAGAACCCGAAGACTGCGATTGCCACGGACGAGAACGCGACCGCCGTGTATCCGAAAACGCGCTTGCGCGAGAAGGTGCTGATGACCTCGGAAATGACGCCCATCCCGGGCAGAATCATGATGTACACAGCCGGGTGCGAGTAGAACCAGAACAAGTGCTGGAAGAGCAGCGGGTCGCCACCCTTCGTCGGGTCGAAGACTCCGATACCGATCGTGCGTTCCAGAATTACCAGCACCAGCGTGATCGCCAGCACCGGCGTTCCCAGTACCATCAACACCGACGCCGCATAGTGCGACCACACGAACAGCGGCAGCCGGAACCAGGTCATGCCCGGCGCGCGCATGCGATGAATGGTGACGATAAAGTTCAGCCCGGTGAAGATCGAGCTGAAGCCAGCGACAAAAATTGCCAGGCCGGCCGTGATCACATGCGTGTTCAGATAATGCGTGCTCAGCGGAGTCGTAAACGTCCAACCCGTATCCACGCCGCCAAGCGTCAGTGCGGTAAGCACCAGGATGCCGCCTACAACATACAGGTACCAGCTCAGCAGGTTGATCTTCGGGAACGCCAGGTCCTTCGCGCCCACCATGATCGGAATCAGAAAGTTCCCGATCGTCGCTGGCACCGACGGCACCAGGAACAGGAACACCATGATGATGCCGTGCATGGTGAACATCTTGTTATAGGTGTCCGCCGCCATCAGGTCGCTCGGCGGAGTCAGCAGCTCCAGCCGGATCATCCCCGCAAAGAAGCCGCCGATAAAGAAGAAGATCGTGATCGAGATCAGGTACAGGATCGCGATCCGCTTGTGATCTCCGGTCAGCAGCCAGCTCTTCAGGCCGTATTCCTCGTTCAAATAAGACCGCTTCGGCAGGGTTGCCGTCGTCTGGTCGGGCAGACTGACAATTGTGCTCATGGCTTTACCATCCCCGGCGCTGTTGCCGCCGTGTGCTGCGCCGGTCCGGACGTCGAGGTCGGC
>DATHQX010000019.1:0-56089 GCA_035482295.1 Verrucomicrobiia bacterium | reverse complement strand
CACGCCTTTCAACGAAGCGGTCTTGCTGCCCTTGCCGTCGCCGACCGTCACCGTGCTCCCGGTGAAGTAGGCAACGAGGTTGTTGCGGGCCTCGGCGCGGTTCTCGCTGCCGCGGATGATGCGAATGACGTCGTCGACGCGATCCAGCGCAACCTGGTAGCCCTCGAGGACATGCTCGCGCTCGCGGGCTTTCATCAACAGGTAGGCAGTGCGGCGGCGCACCACGTCGATGCGGTGATCGACGAAGTGCTGGATGGCCTGCACCAGCCCCATTTCCTTGGGCTGGTTGTTGACCACCGCCAGGAAGATCATGCTGAAGCTCTCTTGCATCGAGGTGTGCTTGAAGAGCTGGTTGAGCACGATCTGCGCTTCGGCGCTGCGCTTCAGTTCGATAACGATGCGCATGCCATCGCGATCGCTCTCGTCGCGCACGTCGGAGATTTCGTCGATGACCTTGTCGTTGACCAGTTCGGCGATGCGCTTGATGAGGTTCGCCTTGTTGACCTGGTAGGGAATTTCGGTGACGACGATGGCTTCTTTGTCCTTGGTTAGGTGCTCGATTGCCGCTTTCGCGCGCATGAGGAAGCGGCCGCGGCCGGTGCGATAGGCTTCCATGATGCCGCTGCGACCGTGGATGAAGCCGCCGGTGGGAAAGTCGGGGCCCTGCACGAACTTCATGATGTCGGCCAGCGTGGCGTGCGGATTGTTCACCAGCGTAATGGCCGCGTCGACAATCTCGGTGAGATTGTGCGGCGGAATCTTGGTCGCCATGCCGACGGCGATACCGTCGGAGCCGTTGATGATCAGGTTCGGAATGCGCGTCGGCAGAACCATCGGCTCGACCGTGGTGTCGTCGAAATTGGCAACGAAGTCGACGGTGTCCTTGTCGATGTCGGCCAGCAATTCTTCGGCAATCTCGGTGAGACGCGACTCGGTATACCGGTAGGCCGCGGGCGGATCGCCATCGACCGAGCCGAAGTTGCCCTGGCCGTCGATCAGTGGATAGCGCAAGCTCCAGGGCTGCGCCAGACGCACCATGGCGTCGTAGACAGCGGAGTCGCCGTGGGGATGGTATTTCTTCAGACATTCGCCAACCACACCGGCGCACTTCATGTGCTTGCGGTTGTGCAGCACGCCCATGTCGTGCATGGCGTACAGAATGCGGCGATGCACCGGCTTCAGGCCGTCGCGAATGTCGGGCAGCGCGCGCCCGATGATGACCGACATCGAGTAGTCGAGATACGAACGCCGCATCTCGTCTTCAATGTTGACGGGTTGCACGTTGGCCGCACCGGGGCCGATGTTGTCGAGTGGTAATTGCTGGTTTGGATCGTCTGCCATGTTTAGCTGTTAGCTATTAGCTCCGAGCTGTTAGCTTCTTCCTTCTTGAACTTCTGTCTTCGGGCGACTCGCAAACTCTGTGGCGATAGGGGCCTTGCAGAGGGCCGAGTGTGCTCCGTTGTGCGGGCAGAGGTTGGGCTTTGTCGAGGCCGCGAAAAATTCTGTTGAATCACCCGCAAGTCGTTGCAATTTCAGGAGATTGTTCCGCTGAGGAGCACTAGTGATTATAGCACGGGAAGGCCCGTTTCGGACCGTTGTTGGAAGAGTCAGTGTATCCCTGCCTGCTGCAGCAGACCCGCCGCCTGTAGGTCCAGAGCGTTGATCTGATTCTGTACGGCCATGACCTGACTCATCAGGGTCGCGTAGGCGGTGGTATACGGGTTGTACTGCAAAACCAATTGCGCCTGATAGCGGTATCTTGCCGCCTGCTGCTTGCGAATCTGGCATACCTGCTGCAATGCCGCAGCCTGTGCGCGGTCCGTCGGTGTGAGCAGGTATCCGTCGCTTTGGCCTTCCGCCAGCAGGTCGCTGAAGGTGTCGATCTGCTGATCGTAACCGTTGACAGCTGTCTGCAATTGCTGCGCCTGATATTGCAGCTCCTGGATCGAGCGTGGCGTGCCACTCAGGACGGCAGCCACCTGCCCTCTCGCGCTATTCATCGCTACCAGAGTGGACATCACGTCCTGCTGCCATTTCGTAGCCGCGGGATTAGGCGCCAGGCTCGCTCCGGAGTCAGGCGATGGAGTTGTTGTGTTCGGGGATTGCGTCGGCGCCTGAGATTGTCTTGACGGCGGAGAAGACGCGGGTTGCGGAGAAGTAGAATCCGCCGGCGCCGGTGCGACCACTTGCTGCGGCGACGACCTTCCGCCGCTGTTCGGATCCCCAGTCTGGTTTTGCTTCTGCGAGTTTCCTCCCTCGATGATCGCAATCAGCACGATACCGACGAAGACACCACCCAGCACCCAAAGCCAGCGTCGCGGCTTGTGCACCGCAGGTGGCGAAGGTGGCGGCGGGACTACGTTACGCTGTCCCGCGTTCGGCTGGCATTTCAGTTCCTGCGCGATGACGTCGACCAGCCGTTGCAGGTCGCGTTCGAAGTCGAGTTCAGAGATGGGTAGCGCCTGGCGCCGAGCCAGGGGCCGAAGATCGGCCGGAAGATCTTCTGCGTCGGGCATGGTGGCGCCGCCGACCAGCACCGGAACGACCAGAACATTGCGCTGAAGCGCGTGAACGATTTCGCTGCGCAGAATGTCGGCCGGGTCTTCGAGCCGCCGCCGGCCCTTGCTGTCGGTGCTGGAGACCCAGCGCCTGCCGATGACTGCCAACAACACCTGGCACGAGACACCTTCACGGTCGAGCGCGCTGACAAAATCTTCTCCCGGCCTGAGGCCGGTGACGTCGCGGAAGACGCGTCCGGGAAAACGGTCGGTCAGGTGATCGTAAAGACGGCCAACGTAGCCTTCCGAATCGTCGCGCCGGTAGTTCAGAAAGATCTTGCCAAGCGACATAAGGGTCTTGATGTCGAAGAGGAGAATTGCCAAAAAGGCTGTGTTGGCCAGTATTTTGCGTCGGTTCTTGCGGGAAAGCAATCGCAAAGATTCGATAGGCAGGCTCTGATCGGTGGCGATCAGGCGACTCCTGCGGCGTTGCTCGATGCCGCTTTGTATCAGGGCACGACTTCAGTCGAGCCAGCTACGTTCCCAATAATTGAGGTTCAGCCGCTGACGCGTCCCCGTCGATGGCAGCGCCGAGCTTTTCTGCGCTATCGCCCCAGTGTTTGCGCAGCCGGCGGTTCATCGGCTCGGAGAAATAACGCGCGACCCGATCGCCGAGGATCGCCGCCAGGATGATCGTGATGACGAACAGCACCGGCACCAGCGGCATCGGTTTGCCGAGTTTCACGAACAGTCCGAATGCGCCGAGCACGACGAACATGTGCGTGAGATAGACCTCGTAGCTATTGCGGCCGAGCGCGAGGAGAGGACCGAACACGCGCGGGGCGCGCCAGCCGGATTGCGATGCTGCAACAATCATCATGCAGGTTCCGATGGCCAGCACGGTCTCCTCGAGACCGGCATTGCCCAGCCCCCATCGATATGCCGTACGCGAAAAGCCGAGGATGAAAAGCATCAGCGCCGCTCCGACTACAGACGTGGTCCGCAGCGCTTTGCGCGAGAGGCTTACATGCGAGCAAAGCAGCGCCGTCAGGCAGCCCAAGGCAATGGCGTCCATTCCACCGAGATATGACTTTTCCTGCCAGATGTCGTTGCCGTGAGTGAAGACTGTGCGTGCCAATGGCCCGAGCGCCACAAAGACCAGGAGCAGCGGAACCAGCATCTTTCTACCCGCCAGCAAAATGCAGGCGATGGGAAAGAACAGGTAGAACATCTCCTCCACCGAGAGCGACCACAGAATGTCCCAGGGACCGGGCAGGTAGCCGAGCCGCCCTTCAAGCAGATTGAGGTGAAACGTCAGCGCCGCCAGCCAAGCGCGCGCCAGGCCGCCCTGCTTGGGGGAGACTACGAATCCCGGGACGTGAGCAAAGTGGAATGCGCTCAGCACGACAAGTAACAGGAGCAGCAGCGGTCCGATGCGCGCAAAACGCATCTGGTAGAAGGCGCGTGCGCGAATGGTCGACAGTGTTCCCCAACGCCGCAGGCTGGTGCTGGTGATGAGAAAACCCGAGACCGCGAAAAACATCTGCACCCCGAACTGCCCGTTCCATACAAGCGACGATACGATTTGCCTGGGGATTCCCTGCGTGTACGGAACATGCGCCAGCAGCAGGCGAATGTTGACGTGGTTCATCAACACGAAAAAGATGGCGAGCCCGCGAATGATGTCGACGCCGTCGATGCGGCGCCAGCTGCGCAGGAAAACGTTGGAGGACGTCACGGCGTCGCGCTCATAATGGGCATCTCGGGATCGGACTTCGAAAGAGCAGCTTTCGAGTCACAAAGCATTTGAAGAGTGCTAAATGCTGAGTGCTGAATGCTAAACGCTGCGCTTCTAGTACTCAATCCCCCGTTGCGCCTCGATGCCCTTCTGGTAGGCGTGCTTGACCTCGCGCATCTCGGTGACGGTGTCGGCGATTTCGACGATCGAGGGATGTGCGTTGCGGCCGGTCAGGATGACGTGCACCATCTCGGGCTTCTTGTTCAACGTTTCGACCACCTTCTGTGGGTCGAGCATCTTGTAGCCGATGGCGTAGTTGATCTCGTCGAGGATGATGAGGTCCCACTGGCCCGAGAGGATCGCCTTCTCGGCCTCACCCCAGGCTTCTTCCACCATGCGCACGTCTTCGGGATCGGTTTCCGCGCCGCCGACTTTCACGAAGCCGCGGCCCATCTGCTTCATGACGAAGTTTTCGCCAAAGCCCTGCACGGCGTCGAGTTCGCCATAATGCCACGAGCCCTTGAGGAATTGCAGCATGAGGACTTTCAGTCCATTGCCGACCGCACGCAGGGCCGTGCCCATGGCGGCGGTGGTCTTACCCTTGCCCGGGCCGGTATTAACGATGATCAGTCCTCGACGAACGTCCGCCATGCGGAACCCTCCAGGATGACGAATGAATAGGAACAGGCCTTCGTTCGAGGCCCAAACGAACATCCTAAATCAGCAAGAAGTTTACTTGTTGTCGGGCTTTTTGCCGGCGGAAGGAATCGCCGGTTTGACCAGGTGATCGCAACGCTTTTTTTCGTCGAGGATCTCGCTATGAAATGTCAGGGCGAAGAGCACGAGCACCGCGATGAGGCAGTAGACCGTAAGCCAGAGGACGTCCACAGTCACCTCGAACCTGTCAGCTAGGGCAGGTGACTTTCTATCTTTACGATACGCCGACCTGACCCTGACAGTCAGTGATTTTAGACACAATCAACTGGATTTGGCTACGGAAAAATTGGTTGTCTAGCGGCTGGTGGGAAGTGCGTCGGTGGTGAACTGGGCCACGCTGTTGGCAGCCTCCATGCCTGCGCGAATACAGTCGGGGACGCCGATGCCGTGGTAGGCGTTGCCGGCCAGGGCCAGCCCGGGAATCTCCGCAACGCGCTTTTCGATAGCGGCTACGCGCGCGATGTGTCCAGGCTCATACTGCGCCATGGCTTCGCGCCAGCGATAAACGCGCGAAAACATGGGGCGCGCCGCGAGCTTCACGATGTCGCGCAGTTCATGCTGTACCGTTTCGAGCAGATCTTCGTCGCTCATGCCCAGTACAGCTTCGTCGCGCGCGCCTCCGAGGAAGCAGCGCAGGATGCCCTTGTTCTGCGGCGCGCGATGCGGAAACTTGTTGTGGACGAAGGTACAGGCCAGCATGCGGCGGCCTTCGCTGCGCGGCACCAGGAAGCCGAAGCCGGGCGGCAGCTTCGCCAATTGATCCCTGTAGTAGCCAAGCGTGACCGTTACCGAAGAGCTGTAGGTGATATCGAGAAGATTGCAGGCCAGGTCGTGATCGACGGGGTCGAGCAGCTCGCCGGCAACGTGCGCAGGCGTGGCCAGAATCACCGCATCGTAACGCTCATCGCCGTTCATTTCGATGGAGAGTCGCCAGCCTCCATTCTCGGGATAGATTCGCCGGATGTGGTGGCGCATCCGAAGCGCTTCGGGATTCAAGCGGCCGATGATGGCGTCGACCAGTTGCTGCATCCCATCGTAAAGCGAGGTGAACAGCGGCTTCGGCGGACCCTTATGCGCCGTCTGCGCCATTTTCTTGTGCGCCGCCAGCATCGCCTTACTGAGGCTGCCGTACTTCTCTTCCATGTCGACAAAGCGCGGCAGCACAGCGCGCGCACTCAGTTTGCCGGCATCGCCGCCGTAGACGCCGGAGAGCAACGGATCAGCCAGGCGGTCGACAACTTCGCTTCCAAAGTGGCGTTCCACCAATTGCGCGACGGTTTCGTCCTCCTGCATAGGCCGCGGCGGATGCAGCAACTCCTGCGCCATGCGCAGCTTGGTACTCCAGGAAAACAGCGGCGACAGCGCGGTGGGCACCAGCTTGGTCGGCACCATGAACATCAGGCCGTCCGGCATGATGACCAGGCGGTTCTTTACCACAATGTAGGTCTTACGCTGCGAGTCGTTGGAGCCGATGAGTTGGTCGTCGATGCCCAGCTCTTTGCAGAGCGTGAGCGCCCACGGCTTTTCGGTGAGGAAGGAATCCGGCCCGGCTTCGACCAGGCAGCCTTCAATGCGATCGGAGGAGAGACAGCCGCCCAGGCGCTGACCACTTTCAAAGAGCGCGTATTCGAGCTCCGCGCCCTCTTTGCGGGCTTTCTCAAGATAGAACGCTGCGCTCAGTCCGGAGATACCGCCGCCAATGATTGCGATCCGCTTCATGCGGTTACTTCGAAAATCCTCTCAGCCTTGGATGCCCCTGCTACTCACAGGACTCATAGCGGCCAGGCGAGTTCTTGCCAAATCGGAAACCGCGCGTATGAATAACGGCGAATCGTTCAGCGATTCCGCGCGATAGAGCTTCATACCACGCTGTTCTGCGAATTCGCGGAACAGTATATCGATATCGTAGAGAATTTCCACATGATCACACACAAAACCGATGGGCTGGAGAAAAACGCCTGTTTGCCCGACTTTCTTCAATCCGTCGATGGTGTCCTCCACTGTGGGACCCAGCCATTCACCCCCAGACATCCCCTGGCTTTGAAACGCGAACTGCCACTTTCCGATCTCCGGAACCTTGGCCGCGACCAGTCCAGCAGTCTCGCGCGTCTGCCTCTCGTAGGGGTCGCCTTCGGCGACGGTGCGTTGGGGCACGCTATGCGCGGTAAAGATGACCGGGAGCGCGGATCCGTGCTGCTCGCAGGCCGCTTTCCAGCCAGTGCGCAGGCGATCGACGAAGGCTTCGATCAGCAACGGGTGGTCGTGCCATTCTTCCACAAAGTCGATGGCGAACGGCGCGCCCGCGCCGAATAGGACCTCTTTGTAGAGTCCTACGCTGGTGCGGGAATTGTGCGGCGCCAGACAGATGGCGACCGCCTGCTCGACGCCGTCGGCAGTCATCTGCTTCAAGGTGTCGGCGATGAAAGGATGCCAGTTGCGCATGCCCATGTAAGCCGGGATGCCGAGCTCGTGAGCTACCCCATTCGTCTGTCCCAATGTCAGACAGGTGAGAGGCGACACGCCAATCTGCGAGTAGCGATGCTGGACCTCATGTACCACAGCGTCAGACATCGGTCTCCCGCGCGAAATATTCTGCAGAAAGGCGGGGATGTCTTCCACCTTCTCGGGACTTCCATGAGCAATGAGCAGGACCGCCTGTTTGCTCATGATTTTTTCTCCGCGGCTGCGGCGGTAAACTCGTGCACAAACTGCGCCAGGTTCTTCACGTTGTCGACCGGCGTGTTTGGAAGAATGCCGTGGCCGAGGTTGAAAATGTGACCTGGGCGGGCATCAGCCAGCCGGAGAATGTGTTCGGCGCGCTGTTTCAACTCGCGCCACGAAGCGAAGAGCTGCACCGGATCGAGATTGCCCTGCACCGCGTGATCGTGCCCGACGACGCGCCAGCCTTCATCGAGCGAAATGCGCCAGTCGAGGCCGATGACCTCAGCGCCCGTCTCGGCCATCGACGGCAGCAGGGTCGCACTGTCGGTGCCGAAGTAGATGATGGGAACGTTGGTTTCCTTTTGCAGTCGCTGAATAAGTTGCGTGGTCGGCACCAGCGCGTAGCGGCGATAATCCTCGACGCTCAGGCAGCCGACCCAGCTGTCGAAGATCTGCAGAGCGTCGGCGCCGGAGCGGACCTGCTCGGCCGCGTAGGCTGCCAACACGTCTACCAGCTTGCCCACCAGCTCGTCCCATAACTCGGGCGAGTTGTACATCAGCTTCTTGACTTCTACGTAGTGCCGCGAGCCGCCGCCCTCGACCATATAGCTGGCGAGGGTGAACGGGGCGCCGCAGAAGCCGATGACCGGCATCTTCGCGCCGAAATGTTTCGCCACCAGGCCAACCGCCTCGGCGACGTAGCCGAGTTCGGCAGCACGATCGCTACGCAGCGCCTTCACATCTTCGGCTGTGCGCAAGGGCTTTTCGATGACCGGGCCTTCGCCGGCCGTGAAGTGGAACGGCAATCCCATGACCTCGAGCGGCAACAGCAGATCGGCGAAGATGATGGCCGCGTCGACGTTCAGAAACTCGGCGGCGGTGATGGTAACGTCGGCTGCCAGTTCGGGCTTCTTGCAGATTTCGACCAGCGAGTGATGCTTGCGAACATCGCGATACTGCTGCATGTAGCGGCCGGCCTGGCGCATGAACCAGACGGGAGTGCGATCGACGGGAAGACGGCGGCAGGCACGCAGGAAGAGAGAGTCGGGGGCAGACATAAAGAAATATCGTAGCACCGGACCTCACTCGGCCTTGTGATTCAGCTCACAAAGCTGAAATCCGTTTCCTGTGAGCCCCATCACCGACTCCGTCGCGACCATCCTCCTATGCTGGCAGCAGTCCGATGCCCGACCGCAGCCCCCACGTCAACCCCTGGATCGTGACCATCGCCGTGATGCTGGCCACTTTCATGGAGGTTCTCGACACTACCGTTGTCAACGTCGCCATTCCCCACATGTCCGGCAATCTTGGCGCTACCTACGAAGAAGGGACTTGGGTGGTCACGTCGTACCTGGTGTCGAATGCCATCATTCTGCCGATGGCCGGATGGCTGGCCGGGCGCTTCGGACGCCGCCGCATGATGCTGTTGTGCGTCTCCGGCTTCAGCATTACGTCTTTGTTGTGCGGCATGGCCACCAGCTTGAACTGGCTCATCTTTTTCCGCGTGCTGCAAGGGCTGAGCGGCGGCGGTTTGCAGCCACTCTCGCAATCCGTGTTGCTGGAAACTTTTCCGCCAAAGAAACATGGGACGGCGATGGCAGCCTACGGGCTCGGTATCATTATCGCGCCCATCCTCGGGCCTACGCTGGGCGGCTGGATCACCGACAACTACACCTGGCGCTGGATCTTCTACATCAACCTGCCGGTCGGCATCATCTCGCTGCTGATGATCAGCCATTTTGTCATTGACCCGCACTACCTGCGCAAACGCGTCACCGGCGGCATCGATCTCTGGGGCATCGGATTTCTGGCGCTTGGCTTCGGCATGCTGCAGATGGTGCTTGACACGGGCCAGCGTAAAGATTGGTTCGGCAGCAACCAGATCCGGCTGTGGGCCGCGATGTGCGTAATCGGCCTGGTGGGTATGGTGGTGCGCGAGCTGACGGCCAAGCATCCCATCGTCGACTTGCGCGTCCTCAAGGACCGCACCTTCGCCGCCGGCACTTTCCTGATGACGATGCTGGGCTTCGTTCTCTACGGTTCGCTGATGCTGCTGCCCATCTACCTGCAGACTCTGCTGAACTATCCGGCCTTTCAGGCGGGGCTGGCCCTCTCACCGCGCGGCATTGGAGCGCTGATCTTCACCCCCATCACCGGACAACTCACCAATCGCATTGACCCACGCAAGCTGCTGGCAGTGGGGATCATCGTCGGCGGCAGCACGATGTTCAGCTTCTCGCACCTGAACCTGAACGCCGGCTATTGGGACATCTTCTGGCCGCAGCTCACCCAGGGCGCGGCCATGGCCTTCATGTTTATTCCGCTGATGGCGTCGAGCATGTCGGGCATTGCGAAAGAAAAGATGGGCAACGCCACCAGCATCTACAACCTGATGCGCAATATCGGCGGCAGCTTCGGCATCGCCTGCATGACAACCTTTCTCGCGCGGCGCCAGCAGGTGCACCAGAACCAGCTCATCAGCCACATCACACCGATGGACATTCGCACGCAGGAAATGGCGCAGGGGCTGCAGACGTGGTTCCGCATGCACGCGCCGCTTAGCGCGTACGACGCCATGCATAAATCCCTGGGTGCGATTTACCTCATGGTGCAGCAGCAAGCCGCCATGCTGTCGTTCATCGAGGCGTTCTGGGTGATGGGGATCATTTTTTGGTGCATGCTGCCGCTGTTGCTTCTGCTGCGCAACGCGCGCGATTTGCATCCACACACGCCGGTGAAAACCGTCAGCGCCCGCCAGACGCAACCAGCGTCCGAATCCCGTCAGCCCGAGCGGGAGTTGGTCGAAGTTTAATCGTTGAGATTCAGTCCGGCCTCAGCCACCTCGAGTCCATCCGACGAACTTCTTCCCTTGCTAAACTCAAAAAGCTTGAGGAGGCGCATGCTGTCGAACCGTTCCGTTCCCAATTGCACCGTCATTCCCGTACTTAGTTATCACGACGTCAAGCAGGCAGCCGACTGGCTCTGCGATGTCTTCGGCTTCACCGTACGCCTCGTGATTGAGGATCATCGCGTGCAACTCAACGTGGGGAATGGAGCCGTCATCGTCCGGGAAGGCCTGCCTGAGAAGACCAAGGCCGAGCGCTGCCATGCCGTGTTGATTCGCGTCGACGATGTGCACAGCCATCACGAGCACGCGGTGATGCACGGAGCGTATATTCTTCGCGAGCCCACGGATTATCCCTACGGAGAGCGGCAGTACTCGGTTGAAGACTTTGCCGGACACGAGTGGACGTTCACGCAATCTCTCGCCGACGTCGATCCCGCGGACTGGGGCGGCACGCCCGTGCAGCTCTAGCCGTAAACCCGGATGCAGTTTCTGAGCACAACGCGGAGCCTCACCTATCGCGGTCGTATTGCGCCGTCGCCGACGGGGCTGATGCATATCGGTCACGCGTGTACCTTCTGGAGGGCTTATCAGCGCGCGCTGAAATATAACGGCACGCTGGTGTTCCGCAACGAAGACCTCGATCCGCAGCGCTCGAAAACTAATTACGCCACGGCGATGATCGAGGATTTGCATTGGCTCGGTATTCGCTGGCAGGAGGGGACAGACGTCGGCGGGCCTTATGCGCCGTACGAGCAGAGCCGCCGGCGCGAGTTATACGTCGACACCTGGCGCAAGCTACGCGATGGAGGATTCATCTATCCGTGCACCTGTTCGCGGAAGGATCTCGCGTTGTCGGCTAGCGCGCCGAATGAGGGCGATGACGAGCCGATGTATCAGGGACGCTGTCGCGACAAGATCCCTGACGCTGGACGCTATGAGATGCCGGCCGGGGTGAACTGGCGCTTCCGCGTGCCCGACGATGAGGCGGTCGGGTTCGAAGACGTTAATCTCGGGGCACAGAGCTATATTGCCGGACGCGACTTCGGCGATTTTGTTGTATGGCGCCGCGATGATGTACCCGCATATCAACTGGCCGTGGTCGCCGACGATGCGACCATGCTGATCACCGAGGTGGTGCGCGGCGCCGATCTGCTGAAGTCGACTGCGCGACAGTTGTTGCTGATTCGGGCGCTGAAATTGGCAGTGCCGAGTTATTTTCATTGCAACCTCGTGCGTGATGAGGCGGGAATTCGCCTGGCCAAGCGACAGGATGCGCTCAGCCTGCGGGCATTGCGCGGAGAAGGTCGAACTCCGGAAGAAGTCTTGGGAATGTGCTCCAGCCGAGACTGAAGACACGGGAGACTAACCGGAAGTCGGTCCCACTATTAACCTGCCAGATGACGGGGTGGAGCACGCCTTCAGGCGTGCAGTAAAAGAGACCTCTGTCCGCTTTGGCGGCTGAGGTACAAGAAGAAGTTACCTCAATGGCTAAAGCCGATTTATTGTCCCGATTACAGTGCACCGCTGAAGGGGTCCACCCGTTCGCCTCCGAGGTGCCGTTTGCATTGCGCATTTGGAATCTGCAGTGTATTGTCTCCGCGTAAGCCGAGAGCAAATTTATGCGCGTGAATTGGACTGCCATTGCAGTTGCTGCGGTCGCAGATTGGCTGCTGGGCGCCGTGTGGTTCACCGTCTTCGCCGCGCAGTGGCGGGCGGGCCTGCGCATGACGCCGGAAGAGTTGCAGACGTATATGTCGCATCCCAACTTCTGGCCATTCCTGATCGCGCTGTTGTGCAGCGCGGCGATGGCTTACGTGATCGCTCGGATGGTGGCTATTGCCCCGAGCCATGGGCTGTTTCGCGGCATCTCAGCCGGCATTCTGGTCGGCTCTGCCACGGCGGCAGCGATGATCACGGAGATGGCCTTCGAATATCGCACCGGGCCGTTCATCATGATCTCTGCCTTTTATCCCTTGCTCGGCTGCATTCTGATGGGCATCATCATCGGGATCTGGAAGCCCAAATCGATGACGGCAGCACAAATGGCAAAATGAAAATTGAAGGCAAGATTGTCAACGGCTATCTGAAAGTCTTGACCGGAATGGATCAGCTCCCGGGCCCTGAAGGCCAACGCTACATCGAGCTGTTCCGCCACGGCTCGCTCACTGTGGAACTGTACGCGCCGCGCGGCAACGATCCGCAGACACCGCACACGCGCGACGAGATTTACGTCATCATCGGCGGCAAGGGACGCTTCCAGTTGGGAAAGCAGGAAACGTCATTCGGTCCCGGCGACGTGCTTTTCGTTCCGGCGGGCGAAGAGCATCGCTTCACCGAATTCGGCGACGACTTCGCCACCTGGGTCTTTTTCTACGGACCTGAAGGCGGCGAAGCGGAAGTATTGCTGACCCCGACGGCAGGTTAACGCGACTACTTGCCGGTGTAACTGACACGCCAGATCGAGTTGGAGCCGTCATCGGTGACCAGCAGCGAACCGTCCGACGCCACCGTCACCCCCACCGGACGCCCCCACACGTCGCCATTCGGCAGAACGAAGCCGGTGAGGAAGTCTTCATACTCGCCGGTGGACTTGCCGGTCTGATGCAGCGGCACGCGAACAACCTCGTAGCCGGCGCGGGGCGCGCGATTCCATGATCCGTGTTGCGAAGAGAAGATGTCGCCTTCGTACTCGGCGGGAAACTGCTTGCCTTCGTAGAAGGTCAGCTCCAGCGACGCGTTGTGCGCCTGCAAAAGCACATCGGGCACAATCGTTTTGCTCTTAAGTTCGGGGTGCGCGCCTTTCAGGCGTGGGTCGGGATTGCCTCCCATGTAGTAATACGGCCAGCCGTAGAAGCCACCTTCCTCGACATGGGTGATGTAGTCGGGCACGAGGTTGTTGCCGAGCTGATCGCGCTCGTTCACCGAGCACCAGAGTTGCCCGTCCTTCGGATCGATCGCCAGTCCGCCGCCGGCATTGCGTATGCCGTAAGCGTACATGTGCGGGTTGGAGCCGTCGGGATTCATCACCCAGATCTGCGCGCGACCCTTCTCGTCCTTGTGCGTATCGGGGTCGTCGACATTCGAGGAGGAGCCAACACCGACGAAGAGTTGCTTGCCGTCGGGCGAGAAGACAAGATCGCGCGTCCAGTGGCCACCGCCGCTGGGCAGTGACGCGATGTGCTCCGGCTTGCCTGCCGCCTTCAGATCGCCGTTGTGATAGGGAACGCGCAGCACGGCGTCGGTGTCGCCAATGTAGACGTATTGTGGATTGGGACCCGGCGGGTAGAACGCAATGCCATAAGGTTGAGTCAGCCCGCTAACTAAGATCGAGGTCTGCTGGGGCTTGCCGTCGGCACTGATGCCGCGAAAAATCTTGATGTCGCCGTCGTGACTCTCAGCAACGAGGAAGTCGCCGTTAGGCGCGGTGAGAATCTTGCGCGGCTCCTTCACATCGGTTGTGTACAACTCGACTTTGAAGCCGGCCGGGGCCTGCGGCCAGGCATTCTTCGGGCGATCGACGACGTTGGGACCGTTGGTCGCGGATTTGGTGGCGTACGGTGCCGGTAGATCTTGAGCGGTAATCTTGTGCATTGCGCCCGGTTTTTCGGTGCGATAGTCGACGAAGGGTGCGTTCGGCGCAGGAGCGTTAGCCGCGCTCTGGGAGCAGGCAGGCAGCGAAAGCAGCAGCACTCCCGCGAGGGGGCGCAGGCGTTGCAGAGTGATCATGAAGGCCTCGGGTGAAAATTATGCGCGGCAGAGCTGAACACCGCCGCAACTGCTCACATTTAGATGTTCGAGATACCGGAAGGGTATGCGAGAAACGGCGTGCGTTTGGCGACAAAGGGCCTCTTGCGCAACGGCCCGGCCGGGTCTAGCCTTTCTGCAGCAGTGGGGTGTGTTGTGTTCTCCCTCGGATATGTGCTGATTATGGCGGGGCTGGCGTTTGGCGGCGCAGTCACAATTGTCGGATTCGGTGGTCTCCTGCTGACATGGTTTCATCGCAAGCTGGGATCGCCGCTGCCGTTGCCCACTCTTCACAATGCCTTTGAACGGAAATTGTACGTGGCGGTCGGGATCGCCGGCGTCGTGGTGTGGGGCAGCGCGTTTGTTTGCAGCTTGAATTTCACACCGTAGTACCCGTTTAGAGAGCTCCAGTCGAATTGTCATCCTGAGGACGGCGTCAGCCCGACGAAGGTTCCGCGGTTCGCCAGCCCGCGTGAATGGGTTACCTGGTAGGCAAACCGCAGGTCCTTCGACTCCGCGGTCGCTGGTGCGCCCGTTCCGCTCAGGATGACAATTCGAAAAGGCCTGTCACTCAGGTTCAGGCGATCTACATGCCTCCCCTATAATCGAGCATTATGGCGACCACGCCGGAAGCTCCCCTCGAGGCAGAATCCAAGTACGAGCCGGTCATCGGACTGGAAGTCCACGTCCAGCTGCTGACGAAAACGAAGATATTTTGCGGCTGCTCGACGCGCTTCGGCGATCCGCCGAACACCAACGTCTGTCCGGTGTGTCTTGGGATGCCGGGAGCGCTGCCGGTGCTGAACAAGCGTGCGGTGGAGTTTGCTGTGCTCGCGGCAACGGCGCTGAATTGCCAGATTCGCGAAACCTCAATCTTCGCGCGCAAGAACTACTTCTATCCTGACCTGCCCAAGGGCTACCAGATTTCGCAGTACGACAAACCGCTGGCCGAGCACGGCTTCATCGAAATCAAAACGCCGAACGGGCCGAAGAGGATCGGCATCACCCGCGTGCACCTGGAAGAAGACGCGGGCAAAAGTTTGCACGACGGCCTGCCTGACAGCAGCGAGTGGACTTCGATCGACCTGAACCGCTCGGGCGTGCCGCTGATCGAGATTGTCAGCGAGCCCGACATCGCCTCGCCTGATGAAGCCTGGGAATATCTGACGCGGCTGAAGGAGATCATCCTCTACACCGGCGTCAGCGACTGCAACATGGAAGAGGGCTCGCTGCGCGCCGATGCGAACGTCAGCATCAAGCCGCGTGGACGGCGCGAATTCGGCACCAAGACCGAAGTCAAGAATGTGAATTCGTTCCGCTTCATCCGGCACGCGCTGGAGTACGAGATCGAACGCCACGAGCAGGTGCTGGAGTCGGGCGGCAAGATCATGCAGGAGACGCGGCTCTACAACGCCGCCGAAGGCAAGACCTACGGCATGCGCTCGAAAGAGCAGGCGCACGATTACCGCTACTTTCCCGAGCCGGATTTGCTGCCGCTGGTGATCGACGAAAAGTGGCGCACGCAGATTGTCGCCGAGCTGCCGGAGTTGCCGGAGGCACGGCGGGCACGCATGGTCGCGCAGTATGGAATTACGGAATACGATGCAGCCACGCTGACGAGCACGCGGGCGTTGGCAGACCAGTTCGAAGAGGCGGCCGGCGCGGCGAAGAATGCCAAGCGTGTCGCGAACCTGGTGCAGAGCGAGCTCATGGGGCGTCTGAAAGCCAAGGGGCTGGAGATCGAACAGTCGCCGATTTCGATGAAGGGTGTCGCGTTGTCGGCCGATCTGGTGGAGAGCGGCGCGATCAGCGGCAAAATCCTCAAAGACCTTTATGACCTGGCCTTCGAGCGCGGCGAAGACTTTCCGGCGATCTACGAGAAAGAAAAGCCGCAGCAGATTACCGACACCGGCGCGATCGAAAAGATCATCGAAGAGGTGATTGCCGCCAGCCCCAAGCAGCTGGAGCAGTATCGCGGGGGCAAGAAGACGGTTATCTCCTACTTTGTGGGACAGGTGATGAAGGCGTCAAAGGGGCAGGCCAATCCGGGGATGGTGAATGAGCTGCTGCAGAAGAAGCTGGATGGATAAGAGCTGCCCAACGTCAAATGTGCTCGCGCTCTTCTACGAGGTTTGTCATCCTGAGCGGAGGCACATGTTTTTGCCGCCGGAGTCGAGGGACCGCTACAGCTGAAGCCTTCCCTGCAGTTCGTTTCCTGGGCAACGTCGGCGCGCGAATGGCCCGTGTTGTAGGGGTCCTTCGACTGCCGCGTCCGCTGCTCCGCAAAGTCGGCGGAGCGAAAGGGCAGGCGGACGCTCCGCTCAGGATGACACGGTAAATTTCTATTGTCCCGGCTGTTCTGCGGCAGCTGACACGTGCTCGTGCGTGATCAGCCACTTGCCGTCCTGCTGCTCGAAGACCGCGGTCCAGCGCAGCGTCAGCTTCTGAGCTTCGCCCTGCGGCGATGTGCCTGCCATCTCGAGCGTGCCTGCCACCCAGGTGTACTGGCCCGCAGGATGGATTTGGATGTCGTCGTTCAGCGTGTAGGTCACCTTGGGTGAATCCTTCAGGGAGGGCGCGACGCCGTCGTGATATTCCTGCCAGCTGTTGTATTTCACCGGCGCAACGTCGAAGAAGAGGTGTCCCGGTCCCTGCACGTAAAAACGCCCCTGCTTCTCGATGTCGGCTGAGGCCCAGCCGTCCCAGATGCTCTGCAGGTAGGCGCGGTCGACAGCTGCCACAGTGTCAGACTTGGGAGGTGAGGTTTGCGATTGAGGTGCGGGCTTTTGGGCGAAGGCGGCTAAGCCGGCAAACGATAGCAGTGCTACCACGAAAACTGCGCGACGCATGACACTCTCCATATACGTCAAAGCGGATTCTCGCAGAGCGCAGACCGTTTGTCATCCCGCGTGATTGGAGTATGAACCCGACGGCCTACTCCTTGTGGGAAACCGCAGATCCTTCGACTGCGCGTCCGCTCGCCGCAAGGATGCGTGCCTTTCGCGCACCGGCGCTCGGCACACCCAGATCCCTTGCTCGCAAAAGATGCTCCCTCGGGATGACAACTCACTAGGCGCGGACGCTCCGCTCAGGATGACAAATCGAAATAACGGAGTGATTTTGATTGACTGGCGGCTGAGACCTGATGGCCGGCAGCCGATTTGTTACCCTATTAGTTTCCATGAAACTGCGGCTGCTGGGCCTGGTCGGTAGTCTCGTCATACTCTTTGCGCTCGCCGGATGCGGAACGCCCGGTGCGCCGTCGCTGCCTTCGCTCAACTTGTCGCTCCCGGTCGATGACCTGACAGCGTCGCGACGTGGCAACAATGTCGATCTCGAATGGACCATGTCGCGCAAGAACACAGACCGCACCAACGTGAAGCACAATCCGACAACGCTGATCTGCCGACACGAAGGCACGACGCTGATGGCCAAGTGCCAGGTCGTGGCCGAAGTCACGCCGCCTACGCCAAAGGCTCCGCAGAAGCAGAAAGGCGAAGGACCGCCGGGCGACGTTCGCATCCATTACGTCGACACGCTTCCGCCGGAGTACGGCCTTCAGCACCCGGCCGGATTCGTGACTTATGCGGTAGAGGAAACCAACCAGCATGGGCGCAGTGCCGGCCTGTCGAACCAGGTGCAGGTTCCGGTGGTGCCGACCATCGCCGCGCCCGACAAGGTTGAAGCTTCGGTCAGCGCCGACGGTGTACACGTCACCTGGTCGGGGCCGCAACCGCCTCAGCCGCCGGCTGGCGTGGCGTACTTCTATCGCGTCATGAGACGGCCAGTGGGAGCGCCAGCTTATATCGTGCTCGACGATCTGCGGCCGGCTGCGATCGGTTCCTATCTCGACAAAACCTTCGCCTGGGAGCAGAAATACGAATATCGCATCACGACCCTGAGCCAGGTCAGCGCCGAAGGCTTGAATGGCGGCGTTGAAGGCGAGAACTCGCCGCCGGTCGAGGTATTCACGAAAGATATTTATCCACCGGCTCAGCCGGCTGGGCTGCAGGCGGTCTACTCCAGCGTCGGACAGAAGCCGTTTATCGACCTGACCTGGGCGCCGAATATGGAGAGCGATCTGACGGGCTACAACATCTTCCGCTGGACCGAAGGCGGCCAGCCGCAGAAGCTGAACACGCAGTTGCTCCAGGTGTCGTCGTATCGCGATGAGGCGATCGAGCCCGGCAAGAAGTATTTTTACGAAGTGTCTGCAGTCGACCTGCGCGGCAACGAGAGTCCGAAGTCGGCGCCGGCAAGCGAGACTGCACCCGCCAAAACAACGCAGTAGAGGATCCGCCGTGCAATATTGCAGATTTTCGCAGAACAACGCGGTTCGTTACGGGCTGATCGAGCACCAGACCATCACCCGCACGCTCGGGCAGGCGCCGCAGGCCTTTGCCGACTTCGACCGCGGCGAGAAGGTCGAGATTCCGTTGGACTCGGTGCGGCTGCTGGCCCCGGTAGAGCCCTCGAAGATCGTCTGCATCGGTCGCAATTATCGCGAGCACGCGAAAGAGTTGAACCATGCCATCCCCACCGAGCCGCTCTTCTTCTTCAAGCCGCCGTCATCGATCATTGGCCCGGGCGACACCATCGAGCGGCCTGCCGATCTCTCCGAGCGCGTGGACTACGAAGGGGAGTTGGCGGTGGTCATCGGTAAACGCTGTTTTCGCCTGCGCGATGACGAAGACGTGCGGCCATACATTCTCGGCTACTCGTGCCTGAACGACGTCACCGCTCGCGATTTGCAGAATAAAGACGGCCAGTGGAGCCGCGCCAAGGGCTTCGACACCTTCTGCCCCGTGGGACCGGTAGTGGCCGGCGGGCTCGATCCGTGGAAGGGCGTGCGCGTGCAAACGCGCGTGAACGGCGAGTTGAAGCAGGACGGCGTCACCACTGACTTCCTCTTCCCTCTCGACCGGCTGCTGCGGCACATTACCGCAGTGATGACGCTGGAGCCGGGAGATCTGATCGCGACGGGCACGCCGCAGGGCGTAAGCCCGGTGAAGGCCGGAGATGTGGTGGAGGTCAGCGTGGAAGGGGTGGGGACGCTGCTGAATCCGCTGGTGGATCGGAAGTAGCCCCACTCTGGCATTACTTCCTTCAGAATTGTCATCCTGACCGGAAAGCTCCACCCGGAAGGACCATGGTTATCCCAGGTCTCGAACGACGCGAGACCCGGGGCACCGGCACTTTCAGAATTGTCATCCTGAGCGGAGGCGCCTGCCCTTGGCGCCGGAGTCGAAGGATCTGTGGTCCGTTCCCAGAATCAAATTTTCACTCTGTGACAAACCGCAGATCCTTCGAATACGCGTCCGCGCGATTCGCCAAGAACGCGAATCGCAAGACCAGGCGGACGCTCCGCTCAGGATGACAATTCAGGAAGAGTCGGGCGATTTACCAGAGCACGTCCTGATTTATTTCGAGTGCACCCTTTCGCTCCGCCGAAATTTTCCTGTTCCCTTGTGAGCCCTCTGCCGCTATCTTGGAATCAAACTCTCGTCGTGGCCCCATGAATTCGTATCGGCTCTATCCCGTATTCGCGATCGCTGCCACCGCCGCCATCATCGGGTACGCCCTGCTGTCCCGCAAAAACAAGAAGTCGACAGAGCAGTTGGAGAAGGAGCGCCGCACCGACCTGACGCGAGGCGGCCGCATCATCGACGGCAACGTCATCGACGTGCTGGAGTTGGAAGACGACGAGACCGGCCAGCTGATGATCCTGCTGGTCTACAACTACGACGTGGCGGGCGTCACCTACGAAGCGTCGCAGGATGTAACGCATCTGCGGCAGTTCATCGACCTCTACTCGTGCCGCTTGGGGCTGCCGGCCTCGGTTAAATATGATCCGCATAATCCCGGAGACTCCATCGTCATCTCTGAAACCTGGTCGGGACTGCGCAAGCCGGCTATCAGCCTGCCGCAGAAGCAAGTAGCCTCCAAAGAGCGAACTTTGGCGTAACTTTTCCAGCCTTCCGGCGTCTGAAGATGTGGCCCGGAGCTTGCAACAATCTTTTAACAACCCCGTTGTACGAGTGAATCTTAAATACGTTGTTACAATGACTTATGCATAACCTGCCCTTGCCGCTCGCTGCTTTTCTGGCGGGCATTTTGTCCTTCCTGTCGCCCTGCGTGCTCCCGCTGGTGCCGGGCTACGTCTCTCTGATCTCGGGCTCCAGCGTCGAGGAGCTTCAGAGCTCCGAGCGACGTCTGCTGGGGACGGTCATGCTGCACTCCATCACCTTCGTTTTAGGCTTCAGCGTCGTGTTCATCGCGCTGGGTGCAGTAGCGACGGGCGTCGGACAGGTGGTCAACGAGTACCACTCGCTGTTGTCCAAAGTGGCAGGTATTGTTGTCATCATCTTCGGGCTGCATCTGACAGGCATTCTCAAGATCAAGGCGCTGTATGCCGATAAGCGGATGCATGATGTGAAGGGCAGTTCCAGTGCGTTAGGCTCGTTTGTCGTGGGATTTGCCTTTGCGTTCGGCTGGACACCCTGCATCGGTCCAATTCTGGCAACGATTCTGGTCCTGGCCAGCGCGCAGGGCACAGTACTGAAAGGTGTTTTGTTGTTAGCGCTTTACTCACTGGGACTGGCCGTCCCGTTCCTGCTCACCTCGCTGGGAGTCGATCGTTTCCTGGCCTTCTATGGCCGTTTCCGGAAACATTTGCACACCGTCGAGGTGCTGAGCGGTATACTACTTATCGCCATCGGAGTCTTGATTTTTCTGAACAACCTGCGTTTGCTCTCCGGCTATCTCTCTTTCTTAAACCGGTTTGCGCTGTAATGGAATCTCTCGTGAAACGAAACGCACTGGTATTTGTGGCTCTGACGGTGGCTGTGCTGGCCATGTTGGCGAGCGGTAAGTACCTGGATCGCACTCGCAAGCATGGGCCGCTGAAGCTGATAGGGGACGTTAAAGGCGTGGAAGCCCCTGACTTCGCGCTGCTTACCCTCGACGGCCACAAGGTCAAACTCTCCGATTATCGCGGTAAGGCAGTTCTGCTGAACTTCTGGGCGACCTGGTGTCCGCCCTGCAAGGTTGAGATGCCGTGGTTCGTCGATCTCCAGAAACAGTATGGCAAGGATGGCCTGGTGGTTCTGGGCGTCGCCATGGACGACACTGAGCCGGGTGAGATCGCCAAGTTCGCCAGCGACCTGGGCGTGAACTACACCGTCCTGCTCGGCACCAACAAGGTCTCCGACGATTACGGTGATGTGCAGTACCTGCCGACCACGTTCTTCATCGGCCGCAACGGCGCCATCGTCGACAAGCTGACCGGCCTGCTGGACCGCAAAGACATCGAAGACGATGTAAGGAAGACGCTGGCCACGGACCCCGACGCGCCCGGCCGCCCGGTGACCGTGCAGCAGAATCAGGCCGACGCCCAGCCGAAACCCGCAGCACCCCAAGTCCCTGAACCGAAAGACGCAACTCGATGAAGCATTTTGTTGGTGTCGTACTTGCGGCACTTCTGCTGACGCTCTTGGTGTCGGCGCAATCGATGGACGACAAGCCGAAGGTGGTGATGGCCCCCATCGGCAAGGTTGAGTTGCGCGCCGGAGCGAGCAAAGACGTCAACCTCGACTTCCGCGTTGGCTCCGAGTATCACATCAACTCGCACACGCCCAAGTCTCCGCTGCTGATTCCCACTGTTCTCAAGCTGGATGCGCAGGCTCCGGTGGCGCTGGGCGATTTCAAATACCCTGCCGGCCAGGATGTGGCCTTCGCTTTCACCGGCGATGAGAAGCTGAATGTTTATAGTGGTGACTTCACCATCGACGCTGTCCTCAAGGCTCCTGCGAACGCCGCGGCCGGAAGCTATCCGGTGAAGGGCACGCTGCGCTTCCAGGCGTGCGACCATAGCGCCTGCTATCCTCCGCGCAACCTTCCAGTGGAGTTCAACGTCACCGTAGTGAAATAACGGATCAGGGGACAGGTTGCAGGCGTGCGCCGCCGAAAAGGTGCCTCTGGAGTCTTATATAAGGGCACGACTTCAGTTGTACCCTGAGTTGGAAGAGAGAGCACGGCTTCAGCCGCTGCTCGCCCTGTGCAGGGGCTAAAGCCTGCGTCGATGGAGCGCGCGTTCGGCACGACTGAAGTCGTGCGCACAGGGCGAGCAGCGGCCTGATACAAAACTTCCGATACCACAACGAAGTCGTGCCCTGATACAAGACTTCTGATACCGCGACTAAGTCGTACCCTGATACAAACCGGCACACGCTGCTTTCCCGCTTAGCTTCCAGACGCCGCCGCAGCCGTAAGAGTCACTACCGGAACCACGCTGTAGCTCGCGGCCAGCGTCCCGCCGCTCGATTGCAGGTTGCACGGATTGTAGGAAGCGTCGTGCTGCAGGCGAATCTGCGCACTGTTGCTGACTGAGACGTTGTCGGCGATGGTCCGCGAGGCGGGGAAGCCCCATTTCACCGACCACGATTCGTGCTTCACGTCGAGGGCGTGCTTTGCGTCGATGTTCGCGTAGAGCGCGTAAACCGCCGGATCGAAATCGATGCCGAGGGCTTGGGCCTTACTCATCATCCAGCTCAGCGTAATGTCGGAGAGCCCGGTCTCGGGATAGCCTCCGCCGACATCGCAATGAACGCCCGTGAAGTAGACCTGCTCGATATGCTGGCCGTCCGCGGGCGGCCCCGACCAAAGAGTTGCCGGGAAGGAGCGGCGGCGCTCGTCGATCGACACCGCATGGTAGGCGTTGTTGATGCAGGGATGCAGGCGGGTGTCGAGGAACGAGTAGCGTGACATGTCGATGCCGCCGAAGATCGCAGGAATGCCGAGCGAGCCGACGGTGTCCCACACGCCGACCATGGCGATCTCGGGCTGCTCGATGGCGTAAGTTTGCTTGAGCCCGGCGAGCAACTGCTGCTTGGTGTTCGGGTCCTGGGTGCGATAGGCGGTGAAGGCCTCCGCGGTGAGGTTGTCATCGGTGTGCTGCGTGGGCAAGCCGCAAGTGGCGATCATGCCGGCGAGGCTGCGCGCGGTGTAGGCGCCGCGGCTGAAGCCAAAGAGGAAGACCTGGTCTCCGTGCTCGTACAGATGCGAGATGCGGGTGTAACCATCGCGAATCTTCTGGTCGAGGCCATCGCCGAACGCGCCTCCCAGCACTCGCAGGATGGGGTTGCCGTCCGCCCCAACCCCGTCGTCATAGATGGGGCACTGCTCAGCGGTGAAATTCATCGCCTTGAAGATTTTATAGACGTTGGTGTTGGTGGCGGCATCGTTCCAGGTGCCATCAGAGCAGAAGATGATGCGCTTAGACATGGGTATTCCTCCGGGTTCGGGCCTACTTTTTGTTGCAGTAATGGACTGGCCGGGAGCGGTAGGCGGAACTATAGCACGGTCAGGCAAACAGAATTCATCTCTGTTTCTCCTTCAACCCCTTCTCCCTCAACTCCGGAGATGCGCCCGGCAAGACTGTGGCGGTGCGGTCTAGCGCTACCGTGGGGTAGATGGATTTTGCTTGCCCCAGAGTCAATCACGATATGAAAATGTGGCACAGAGGAGATTATTGCGCCAATGCACAGACTCACGGCCCTGAACGCAGCTCTCGACATCACAAAACTACGGATTCAAGCAGGGACCTACAAGACGGATACCATTTCCGAGATGCTGAAGGACATTAACGAACTGGTAGACGGATTGGAAAAAGTCAGGGACGAGCCGAATACGGGCCGTTCCGACTTCAGCCGCCCTCGCTGACGGAAACCGCGCCGGCGCCGAAGGCGCTTTGGTCTGCCCGGCCAGGAATCCTACCGCTTCAGAAACTCCATTACGCAGCGCACGAACTCGGCCGGCTTCTCCAGTTCCGGCAGGTGACCGCACTCGGGAATCACCACCAGCTCTGAGTCGCGGATCAGCTTGTGCAGGTTCTGTCCGACGCGAAGCGGGATCATCTCGTCTTGCTCGCCCCAAAGTATGAGCGTGGGCATCCTGATGCCGCTGATAACGTCGTCAAGGCGTTCCTTGGGCGTGTTCCGCAAGATGCTGCCGATCGTGGGACCGTCGCCGCGCTCAAGGTGCAATTGATAACCGTAGTCAACAAGTGCGTCCGTTGCCAGGTCCTTGTTATGGAAGAGCAGCCGAAAGACCTCGCGCAGATGCGCATGCGTCGAGACGCGTACATCAATGGCCAGGCTGGTGATGTCTCCCCAAACGCCGGCGGCGTCGACCAGAATCAACTTGTCGACGACTTGCGGGAAGTCCAGGGCGAAGGCCGACGCGATCCATCCGCCCAGCGATTCGCCAAGCAGGTTCACGCGATCGAGATTGAGAGCCTTCAGGAATTGCTCGACGACCTCGACGAATCCCGCGATGGTGTATTCCATCGCCGGCTTGTCGGAGCGGCCGAAGCCCAGCATATCGGGCGCGATGACGCGATGCGATTGGCTCAGCGGCTCGAAGCAGAAAGCCCACTCGTCGGCGTCGCCGCCTATGCCGTGCAGCATGACGAGCGGAGGGCCGGATCCCACATCGTAGTACTTGACGGTGCGACCAAAGACGGATGTGGAGCGGAGCTCAGGAAGAGGTGGGAAGATGAGTTGGGGCGCGCTCATGAAAGTCAGTGTCGCAGATTTATCAGGTCACAACCAAGACGTGCGGCGCGCGCTCGAATTTAGAATTGTCATCCCGACCCGAGGCGGGCAGCTTTTTGCTCGCCGGAGTGGAGGGACCTGCGGTTCGCCGCTCAAGGAAAGTCGTTTCCTCCGCAGGCAAACCGCAGGACCCTCGGCTTCGCTCGGGATGACAATTTCATACGTTGCCTCGGCACGTCTGAACGCGTGCCCTGATAGGAAGCGAACCCCAGGGGTTCGCGAAAACTCGGCCGCCTTCTCTTATCGCTACAGAATCTTTTTTCCGAACGCTGACAATGCCAGCTCGACCGCGAGTTCCGCCGTCTGGTTGCGCTCGTCGAGCACCGGATTGACTTCCACCATCTCGAAGCTGAGCATGCGCCCGTGGTCGGCGATGATTTCCATCGCCAGATGCGCTTCGCGGTACGTCGCCCCGCCCCACACTGGCGTGCCCACGCCGGGGGCGTCCTCCGGGTCGATCCAGTCGAGGTCGAGCGACACGTGATAGCCGACGGTTCCGCGGCCTACCAGGCGCAGAGCTTCTTCCATCACGGCGCGCATGCCGCGCTCGTCGATGTCGCGCATGGTGAAGGTGTGCACGCCGGACTTGCGGATGTTCTCGCGCTCGTGCTCGTCGACGTCGCGGATGCCCAGCAGCACGCAGTTATCGGCGCGAACCTTTGGAGAGAAGCCGTAGAGATCGGTGAGCGGCGACTTGAACAAGCCCATCAGCGCGCCGAGCGGCATGCCGTGGACATTGCCGCTGGGCGAGGTGTCGGGCGTGTTGATGTCGCTGTGCGCGTCGATCCAGAGCAGGCCGACACGCTGATTGCGTCGGCGGTAGAACTCGGCAACGCCGGAGACGGTGCCGGCCGCGATGGAGTGATCGCCGCCCAGGGTGAGCGGAATCTGCCCGGTCTCGAGCGTCTGGATGACCAGCTCGGCCTGCGCCGAACAGGTCTCCGTGATCTCGTTGAGATACTTCGCGTGAGGGTCGCCCTCGGCTTCGGTTTCCAGCATGGCGACCGGGACGTTGCCGCCGTCCTGGACATCGTAGCCAAGCGCTTCGAGCTTGGATTCAAGGCCGGCGACGCGCATCGCCGACGGGCCCATGTCGACGCCGCGGCGCGACTGACCGAGGTCGAGCGGCACACCGATGATGCGGATGTGCTTGGTTTCAATGTTCTGTAGCGGTTTGGTGATCGGACTGGTCGCCATAAAGGTTCTCGGTTCGAAATCCTACATTGTGGTACTAAAGCCAAACCCGTATCGTCGCGTAACGACGAGTTGTCATCGTGAGCGAAGCGTCCGCACTTTTGTTCTCCCGCCGCCGATGTTGCGGCGGGTGGACGCGCAGTCGAAGGATCTGCTTTATGCCCCGACCGCTATCTGAAAGGCCACGGCTATCTCTTCTACCGCGAGCCAACAGCAGATCCCGCGCGACGCTCGTGATGACAACTCTCTGAAGGATGCGTCCATCCTGGCACAGGAAACTTGTGCCGAGATTACGGATACAACCGGTGCAGCATGCGCGGGAACGGAATGGTCTCGCGCACATGCTCCAAGCCACAGATCCAGGCCACTGCGCGCTCAATGCCCATGCCGAAGCCGGCGTGCGGCACGCCGCCGAACTTGCGCAAATCCAGATACCACTTGAACGCCTCTTCCGGCAGCTCATGCTCGTGGATGCGCTTCAGCAGCAGCTCGTACGACGCCATGCGCTGCGAGCCGCCGATGATTTCGCCGTAGCCCTCGGGCGCGAGCACATCCACGCAGAGCGCCAGGTCGGGGCGCTGCGGGTCGGGCTCCATGTAAAAAGCTTTTACCGAAGCAGGATACCGATGAATCATTACAGGCCGGTCAAACTGCGACGAGATGTAAGTCTCATCCGGCGATCCGAAGTCGCCGCCGTACTCAAATTTGTTTTCGACCAGACCTTTCTCGTGACCGTCCTGCAGCATCTTCACCGCGTCGTCGTAGGAGATTCGCGGAAACGGCGTGGCGACCTTCTCCAGCTTGGAGATATCGCGGCCAATGGTCTCCAGCTCCGGACGGCGCTTTTCCAGACACCGCGTGACAATGAAGGTGATGAACTGCTCGGCCAGCTCCATCAGGCCGTCGAGTTGGAGATATGCGACCTCAGGCTCGACCATCCAGAACTCGGTGAGGTGGCGGCGCGTCTTCGATTTCTCGGCGCGGAAGGTAGGACCGAAGCTATACACCTTGCCCAGCGCCATCGCCGTCGCTTCGATGTAGAGCTGGCCGGACTGCGTCAGGAACGCCTGCTCCTCGAAGTAGTCGACCGGGAAGAGCGTGGTAGTGCCCTCGCACGCTGCGGGCGTCAGGATCGGCGGATCGGTCAAGGTGAAGCCGCGGTCATCGAAGAAGTCGCGCGCAGCTTTAATAATCTCGGCGCGCACCCGCAGGATGGCGGCCTGACGCGGCGAACGCAGCCACAGGTGGCGATGCTCCATCAGGAAGTCGACGCCGTGCTCCTTCGGCGTGATCGGATATGGGTCGTCAGAATTCACCCGCTGTACGACCTGGGCGTCGGTGACGTCGAGCTCGTAGCCGCCGGGGGCGCGCTGGTCGGCGCGGACCTTGCCGGTCACGATGACGCTGGACTCCTGCGTCAGGCCCTTGATCGCCTCGAAGAGTTCGGGAGAAACCTGCTGCTTGGCCACAACGCCCTGGATGATGCCGCTGCCGTCGCGGAAGATCGGGAAGAGCAGCTTGCCGCTGGTGCGCAGGTTGTACAGCCAGCCGCGGATGGTGACCGTCTGGCCGTCGTGCCGGCCAATCTCGCGGATGGTACTGATCACGGGGGTCGCGGTATCTGTTGGCGTAGATGAGTTCATGGGATGTATTCAGTATGCCTTTTGGCGCGAAAAAAGGCCATTTCGCCACGGAGGCATAGAGGACGCTGGTGAACACAGTCCTCCTGTATCCTTGACAACCGATGGCGACTCTTTACAACCGCATTGCGGGACAAAGCGTGGAGCGATTGGCCGCGCTCAGCGACGGCATCTTTGCCGTGGCTATGACGCTGCTGGTGCTCGACATTCACGCGCCTACTTCCGAGGCGGTACATGGCGAACATGATCTTTGGAGAGTGCTGGTCGCATTGAGTCCGCGGCTGCTCATGTATGGGATGAGCTTTATGACCCTGGGCATCTTCTGGGTGGGACAGCAGACGCAGCTCAATCACTTGGAGCGTAGCGACCGCAGCCTGACATGGATCCATCTGGCGTTTCTGGCGGTCGTCTGCCTGGTGCCGTTTACGACGTCGTTTCTGGCGGAGTTCATGCGCTATCGCGTCGCATTGATGGTTTATTGGGCGAACATTTTTCTGCTTGGCATGACGCTGTACCTCAGCTGGCTGTGCGCACTCGATCTGGGAGTGGTGAAATCAGACCTGCCGGCGAATGTGACCAAAGCGATCAAGGGAAGGATCGTGGTGGCCCAGGCGCTCTATGCGGTTGCGGCGCTGTTATGCGTGGTCAGCACGTATTGGAGTATCGGTTTCATAGTGCTGCTGCAGTTGTATTACGCGGTTGCGCCGAAGATGCCGGGACGGGAGTGAGGCGTGTGCCAAGGCACGGCTTGAGCCGCGCCGTAATTACGTCGCACAAGAAGTCAGGGGGAGTTCCTGCTACGCAGGAACTCCCCCATTCTAATTAGCGCTGTCCATCGGCACGACTAAAGTCGTGCCCTGACACAAGGCGCACTACTCCGGCTTAGTCTCGCTGACCGCGGCCGGCGTCGGCCCGGACTTGCGCACGTCCGGCCGTGGAATATCCGGACGCGGATCCATAGGCCTCGACTCTGTCCGCGTCTCCACCGGGCGCGGCGCCATCGCGCGATCGTCGAACTTGCCGAAGATCATCTTCCCTGCCGTCGTCTGCAGTACCGACGTCACCGAGATGTCGACGGTCTTGCCGATCATCTTGCGCGCATTGTCGACCACGACCATCGTCCCGTCGTCAAGGTAGGCCACACCCTGGTTGTATTCCTTGCCTTCCTTCAGGATGAAGACCTTCATGATCTCGCCGGGCAGTACGATGGGCTTCAATGAGTTCGCCAGCTCGTTGATGTTCAGTACCTCGACGCCCTGAAGCTGCGCGACCTTGTTCAAGTTGAAGTCGTTGGTAACGATCTTGCCTTCGTAGACCTTGGCCAACTCGATCAGCTTCAAGTCGACCTCGCGCACGGCAGGAAAATCGTCTTCGACAATCTGAATGGTCAAAGTCGCGATCTTCTGAATGCGTTGCAAGATGTCCAGGCCGCGGCGTCCGCGGTTGCGCTTCATCGAGTCGGCGGAGTCGGCCACTAGCTGCAGCTCGCGCAAGACGAACTGCGGGATCACGATGATGCCGTCGAGGAAGCCGGTTTCGGCAATATCCGCGATGCGACCGTCGATGATGACCGAAGTGTCCAGAATTTTGTAGCTGCGCTTGGCCTGCTTTTCGCCGCCGAAGATCCCGCCCAGCGCGGCGAGATTGAGTAGCTCGCCTTTCCCGGCGCCGACGATCAGGCCGATATAGGCCATCAGCAGCATGACGAAGAGCTGTAGAAAGCTCTGGGTCGCGCCCGGGGCGATGCTGTTGCGGATGACGAGGCTGAAGAGGTAGGCCCCGATGATGCCGAGGATGCTGCCGATGACGGCGCCGATCAGCCTCTTCAGGCTGACCTGCCGCAAGCGAATCTCGAACAGAACCACGGCCAGACCGAAGACGACGCCCACGCCGGCTGCGGGTATGGGGCTCAGTCCGAGAGGTTTCAATTCATAACATGAGAGCGCTGTAACCAGGACAAATAGGACGCGTATTAACAGTAAATCCACGCCACACCTCCCATGGCCAACCCTGGGGGTCTGCGGTCGGAAGAATGTACGCCGGGGTTATAAGATCGAAGAACATGCCGGCGACTCAGTCCTGTTCCTTAGACACGACAAGTGGCCTGACTCGAAAACAGCTCTATGAATCTCCGGGGCATTGTATGAATGAGGAGCGGTCCCCGGCCGCCAACGGTCGGCGGGTATAAAACAGGAACAATCGAACTATATCAGGAAATCACCTTCGCGGGCGTCCTTCGGTTGCAGCCTTAGTTTTCCCGCAATTTGCCGGAGGAATGGCCTCCTCTCAGCAACTAGTCAGATGCGCGATTCCAATCGCAAGGCCGCTCTGCTAGGAAAACGCGGCTCCAATCCCCGAAAGGGCGAGAATGAAGACCAGCCACCAACCGAAGATCACGGCCATACAAGTCTCGCGCTTTACCTTGGTCAGGCATGAGAAGGCTATCCCTGCCAGCACCAATGTCCAGATAGTAAAGACGTCGATGGAGGTCAGCAGGGCATAGAGAAAGTGCGAACTGGGATCGACCAGTCCGCCGAGGTTGCTGGCAATAGGATTCTGGAAGGTGAAGTTGCCCGTGGCTCCCAGGAAGATCACCAGCACGGTCAACAGTCCCTTGATGACCCCGGGCAGCGACGTGTACATGCAGACGGCGATGCACTGGTTGAAGGTGAGCTCCGTACCCATGCCGAAGTTGAAAGTGCCCAGCAGAACCGCGGCCACGATGATGAGATAAACGAGGACGATAATCCAGAAGCAATACGCGATGATGCGGTTGAACTTGATGACCGCTTCCATCTGCTTGGCGCGATCCTCGGGCGAGAGCTTGTCGAGCCGTTCGGTCGCCTTAGGCTGCAGCGCGAATTGGTTATCGACGATTTTAGGAAAACCAATCTTCATGTCGGCGACCCAAACGACCAGAAGGCTGGACAGGATGAGCAGCACCGCCGGTACCAGCCAGTTAGAGCTGCGCCGCAGGTCGGTGAAAGCTTTGGTCGGCGCGAGGAAAGTGTCTACAACGCGTTCAACCTCGGAAAGCGGCGGTTGATCGGCCGGAAGAGTAGGCGCGGCAGAGCTCATGCGAAAACCTCCTTCGGAGGAAGCAGTTAGCACTTAGCCTTCACGGTAAAGCTGGCGGCCGATTCCAGATGCTGACTGCTGCTTTTCTGCCGCGCGATTGTACCACTGGACGAGCGTCCCCTTACCGCCAGATTTAGCGGCAGGTGCGCAACTCGTTACGTCAGAAAGTGGGCGAACTCTACTGCTTTGGATTGCTCGTGTTGGAGTTTGTCGCCGGATTGGGAACGTTGCCAACGCCACCGTTATTCATCGCCGAATGGTTTGGCGCAAGGTCGGAATGGCCTGCACCGGTGATCGCGATGTTGTCGGTCAGCTTGCGATTGCCGTCGAAGGACGACGCGATGCGCTCAGCGGTGGTCTTGTCCTTGGACGAGCCAACGGTGCCGGACAACTCGATGCTGTTGTCATTCACAGCTGCGGTTACATGGCTAGCGCCCAGGGTGGGCTCATTGCGAAGAGCATCGTTGATTCGCGATTGCAGAGCGGCATTACCGTTCGCGTCAGGCGAAGGCGGAGCTGGCATTTCGGCACCCTCGACGGAATTGGCCGAGGGACTCTGCTGCGACGCTCGGGCCTGGTTGCTGCTGGATTGAGCTTGCGACTGCATACCACTCTGGCCTGAGGCGAACACTGTTCCCGCTACCAGAAACGCTGCCAACAACCAGCTACTGGTTTTCATAGTCGTTACCCTCTGAGTGATTGGATGGCAGTTCATGTCGTCGGGCTGTCGGCTCAATCGGAAAAATCCGCGACCGAGAGCTGCGCCTGACTACCCCGAAAAGCTCCAGGAAAATCGGTGGCAAGTCACGCGATTTGACACATCTGCAACACCAGGCGGGTTGAATGCCCGCGACTGCCCTTTTAGACTGTGTACATGCACGTGCACGTAGACCCGCGCAACGCGAAGACCTCGCAGGTGCTGCGCGTGTCGCTGCTGGTCACTCTGGCATACATCATCCTGCTGGTGGTGTCGGGAATTCGCGCACACAGCCTGGCTCTGCTGTCCGAGGCTGGGCACAACCTCACCGATTTTCTGGCGCTGCTGATGTCGTGGGGCGCGGTGTATTTGCAGGGTCGGCCGCCGAGTGCACGCAAAACCTTTGGGTACCGTCGCGCCGGCGTGCTGGCTGCCTTCGTCAACGGCCTAACCCTGGTGCTGATCTCGTTTTACATCTGGTATGAGGCGTTCAGGCGACTGCATGCCCCGGTCGATGTCGACGCCCACCTGATGATCTGGGTGGCGGCGGCAGGCGTGGCCATGAACGGCGGCATCACCCTGCTGCTGATGCGCGGCCATCGTGACATCAATGTGCGCAGCGCGCTGCTGCATGAGATTGGCGACACGCTTTCGACCGCGGCTGTCATCGCCGGCGGTGTTGCTATCGCCTACACAGGCCAGCACTGGATCGACCCGGCGCTCTCGATCGGCATCGGCGTCATGATTCTCTGGTCGTCGGTCGGCATCATTCGCGAAAGCCTGAACATTCTGCTCGAAGGCACGCCGAGCGGCATGGACCTGGAGCGCGTCGAGAAAACCATCTGCGGCGTGGCGGGCGTCTGCTCGGTGCATGACCTGCACGTGTGGAGTCTCGGCAGCGACACGCATTCGCTGTCGTGCCACGTTGCCATCGTCGATATGCCCGCGTCGGAGAGTGCAGTCATCCTGGAACGGATTCGCCACGAGTTGAATGAGCGGTTCCATATCCACCACACGACGATTCAGTTTGAGCTGAACGCGTGTGAGGTGCACGATGGCTGCATCATTCCCGTGAGCCCCGGACACGTGCACGAGCATGGCGGGCACAGTCATTGATGCAGGCCAAGGACTCCTCGTTGAGACATCAAACACGAATCCTCGTTGGCGCAGCTTTGATCGTCATTGCTTTTTGCACCACCTGCGGCAAGAAGAATGCCAGCGGATCATCTTCGGGCACGCTGCAGCTTCAGTTGACTGTCTCTCCCGAACATCCCAGCATGACGAAGCCGATCACCTTCCAGGTGCACCTCGCCGATGCGCAGGGCCAACCGGTGAACGACGCGCAGGTCAACGGCGCGCTCACCATGAAGATCATGGACATGGGCACGACCCAGCTCAAGTTCGAGCCGAAGGGCAACGGCAGCTACGAGGCCTCAAGCAAGAGCCTCGACATGTCGGGCCCGTGGAGTTTGGCGGTCGACGCCAGGCAGGGCGGTACCGAGTCAAAACAAGTCTTCGACGTGAACATCTTCGACTGACGCAACCCGGCGTCCTTTTCACATCTCGAAATTCGGCCGAGAAGCGATGCCACCCGTCGGCGCACGCTGGAATCGAATCTCTGTGTCGCCTACGCGGTGCGAAAGGATATTGAGATGAAAACTGTATTCCTGCTCGGCCGGCTGATCTTCGGCGGATTTTTCCTCTACGGCGGTCTCAATCACTTGCGAGAGCGCAAAAACATGTCCCAGTATGTTGCCTCCAAAAATGTGCCTTTTCCTGAAGCTGCGGTCACCGCTACCGGGGCAGTGTTGCTGCTCGGCGGCGCCAGCGTTCTACTCGGTGTGAAACCGAAAGTGGGCACGTTGGCGATTATGGGCTTCCTGGCTGGTGTCTCGCCTATCATGCACGACTTCTGGCGCGCGGAAGACCCGGCCCAGCGGCAGAATGACATGGTCCATTTCATGAAGAATATGGCCATGCTGGGAGCGGCGATGGCGCTGATGGCACACGAAGAACCGTGGCCGGTCAGCGTGCCGATCGGTCAACCGAACCGACTGGACCGTATAAAGCGTTTTGCCCAGCAGGTAGCGGCTTAGCTAGCGCCACGTGTTCATGCCACGCGATTGAGTGATAAACTGAAGGCGACCTCGAAACCCTGCCGGTTCTGATGAATCGGCCTTCCTACCCAGTCGGGACGTGGCTCAGCCTGGTAGAGCACTCGCTTGGGGTGCGAGGGGTCGGCAGTTCAAATCTGCCCGTCCCGACCAAATTCTGGCCGTTAGCTCTCAGCTTAAGCATACCGAGACAGATTCATCCGTCCTCCTTCAGCGGTAGGAACTCTCGTCAGGGAACTTTCTTCCCCACTTGCCGTATATTCCATCGAAACGGCTCTTCCCTGTTCACCGACCCATCGAGGAGTGCCTAATGCAGTTCAAGCTTGCCGAAGCGACACAGATTCTGGAACGCACACCCGCCACGCTGACCGCCATGGTTGGCGGCATGCCCGACGCCTGGCTGAAGGCCACCGAGGGCGCAGGCACCTGGAGCGCCTACGACGTCGTCGGACACCTGATCCACGGTGAGCTGACGGACTGGATTCCGCGGACGCGGATGATCCTTCAGCACGGAGAGGCAAAGGCGTTCGAGCCATTCGATCGTATTGCCATGTTCCGTGAGGACCAGAACCGTCCCATCGGCGCGCTGCTGGATCAGTTTGCTTTTCTGCGCACGGAAAATCTTGTCACCCTCCAGAACCTGAAGCTCTGCGAAGAAGACTTTGCTCGCCGCGGCACGCATCCCGAGCTGGGTTCGGTTACGTTGAAACAGCTACTCGCCACGTGGGTGGCCCACGATATGTCGCACGTAGCGCAGATCGCTCGGGTCACGGCAAAACAGTATTGCCACGAGGTTGGACCGTGGAAGCAGTTCCTGTCGGTCATGAAAACCTAATCCGCTTCCTCACCCGAACGGAGTCGACTTGGGCTTTTTGTAGGCTTTCCCCAGAACCTCGCCTTTATAGGTGCGCTCGTCGACCAGGTGCAGGCGATTCACCATCGCTCGGCTTACCAGCTTGATGTGGGGGATCTCGAGCAGATGGTAGATGACGAACCATATCGGCTTCTCGGTCGTCATCCACTGCTGATCGTCGAAGCGCTTGAGGTTGACCGGGCGTGAGTAGTTGCGCAGAGAGCGCTGGCGCTTCATGTTGAAGTAAGTCTGGAAGTAGCTCATGGCCAACTCCCGTAGCGAACGATAGACTGGCTCGCGGCCGCGACAGTTGGTGTAATTCGATTTGGCGATCGCCCCCCAATGTCCTTTTACCTGATAGATCGCCAGCACGTGGTCGGTGTCGCGCTCGGCTTCGAGATCGAAGATCAGCGGCGGATAGCCTAGCACGCGCAGCGCGGCGGCTGCGAAAATGGCGCCCTCGAAGCAGTGGGAGGTGTTCTCGCGCAGCACGCGGCGCGGCGACCACGCCGTATCGCCAAGATGGTATGGCTGGTCGCTGAGGAAGCGCTGAATGCCGTCAGGATCTTTCAAGCTGCGCAGCTTGCGCAATTCGGCGGGAGTGAAACCGAAGTCGTCTTTTGCCATGGTTCAAAGTGAAAGTGCAGTGTAGCGCACGGGCGTCGGGTTTCATGACTAGTTTTCCCGGCGCACCATCGCAGTTTACAGTTAGGGTATCCGTTTCCAGGAGAACATCGTGAGGCACCGATCTTTCTTAGCGTTCCCGTTGATTTTTCTTCTGCTGGGCGCCGCTACCATAGCGCAATCCCAAACTGCCCTGACGCTGGAGGGTCTGGACGGCAGCAAGACCACCTTCACCCTCGAGCAACTGAAGCAACTGCCTCAGAAACCCGTTTCTATCAACAATCCGCATACCCAGGCCGTGGAGGCATACGAAGGGGTTCTGCTCGTTGACCTGTTACGCAAAGCGAATGCACCGCTGGGAGAGAAACTTCGCGGAGACGAAATGCGCGACTACGTGGAGGTGGAGGGCAGCGACGGCTACAAAGCCGTCTTCGCCCTGGCGGAACTGGATCCGGCTTTTCAGGACAACCAGGTGCTAGTCGCCATCAGCAGCAATGGCAAGCCTCTGGACCCGAAGGTTGGTCCGGTGCGTGTGGTCGCGCCGCAGGACAAACGCCCCGCCCGTAGTGTGCGGATGGTGACGGCGATCGCTGTGCGGCGTGCGCCGTAATCATTCTCTCCCCGGTCTTGAAAACCGCGAGACCTGGGGCACCCGTCAGCCCTTCTGGATCATCACTTCCGTCGACTTAATAACGGCGCGAACGCTGTCGCCCTGTTTCAGGTTCATGGCTTCGGCGCTGGCGCGGGTAATCACGCTTTCGACCTGCTGATCGCCGATGCGCATGACGACGTGCGCCATAATATCGCCCAGGGTGACGGATTCGATGGTGGCAAGGAGTTGGTTACGTGCGGATAAGCTCATCTCCATAGCCTATGGAGAAGCGTGGTCTGGGTCAACCTGCGCTATTCGTTGCGCAAAGCGATCATGGGATCGACCTCGGTGGCCTTCCGCGCCGGGATGTAGGACGCCACCATCGCGATGATGAGCAGCAGCAACGCCACTCCGACAAAAGTCAGCCAGTCACCGGCTTTCACGCCATAGAGCATCCTGGTCATCACCCGGGTCAGCAGGATTGCCAGGACCAGGCCCAGCACGACGCCGACGACGGTGTCGATGATGCCTTGACGAATCGTCAGTCGCAGGATGTCTTTGCGGCCGGCGCCCAGTGCCATACGAATGCCGATTTCACGCGTACGCTGCAAAACCGAGTACGAGATGAGCCCGTACAGGCCGACCACGGCCAGGACAATCGCGAGCACGGCAAAGCCGCCCACCATGTAGAACGGGTAGCGCCGCAGGAAAATCGCCGGCGAGCTGTTCATGAACCGCTCCATGGATTGCGGCTCGGTAAAAGCCAGTCCGGGATCGATGGAGCGGGCGGCGGAACGTACCAGCGGCATCAGCCCCTCGGGATCGCCGGTCGTGCGAACCACATAGTTCATGTAGGTCGAATAGCCGGAGTCCTGATCGAGAGGAACGTAGATAACGGGCGGAACGGGCGCCGCCAGGCTGTTTTCCGCAACATCGCCGACTACGCCAACAATCTCGCGATACGGTTCTTCCATGACGTTAGTGAAGCGAATCCGTTTTCCAATCGGATCGTCACCGGCACTCATGTAGCGCTTCACCCAATTCTGATTCACTACCACTACGTCGGGGCGTCCCACAGTGTCGGTGTTCGCCAATTCACGTCCACGAATCAGCGGAACCTTCATCACGGAAAAATAATCGGGGTCGACATGGCGCTCGGTTGAGGTGTTTTCTTCGCCGGCGGTCTGATGACCTTCGATCACAAAGCGATTTCCGCTGAGATTCTCCGCGACCGGTAAGGAATTCGTGGCGGAAGCGCCTTGTACTCCCGGCAAGGTGCGCAGGCGCTCGAGGAACGCGTGTGTAAAGCGCAACCCCGCGGAATTGTCATAAGGCCAGGCCTTTGACGGCGGATAAGTTGAAGCCGGAAGGTTCACCACAAACGTCAGCACGCGGTTAGGGTCGAAGCCCGGATTCTGGCGCAACACTCCGCGGAGGCTTTGCAGCATCAGACCGCCGCCCGCCAGCAGCACCAGCGACACCGCGATTTCCGCGATCACCAGCAGATTGCGCATCCGGTTCTGCGTACTGCTTGTGCCGCCGCGTGATTCTTCTTTCAGTACGTCGGTGATCGGTGTTCTCGAGACCGATATGCCGGGGCCCAGCCCGAACAGGACCGCGGTCAGCAGGGTGATACCGGCGATGAAGCCCATCACCGGGAAGCTGATTCCGACGTCGTTCAGATAAGGCATGAACGACAGCTGGATTTCAGGGATGGAGCGCGTGAGCAGCCAAACTCCGACGGCAGCGCCCAGAAACCCAAGGACGGCGCCCATGAGTGCGAGCGTCAGGCTCTCGATGAGCAACTGCACGACGATGTGGGCCCGGCTGGCGCCGAGAGCCGCGCGGATCGCAAACTCGCGCCGGCGATCAAGCGAGCGGCTCAACATCAGGTTGGCGACGTTGGCGCAGGCGATCAGCAAAACAAAACCCACCGCTCCAAACAGAACCATCAGCAGCGGTCGAATGTCGCCGACAATCTGCTCGCGAAGCGGTGCTATATCCACCCGGTAAGCGCCGCCCGATCCAGTGCCATACTGGCTAGCCAGTCGAGCCTCCAGGTTGTTCATCTCGGAGCGAGCCTGCTGCAGGCTGACTCCGGGTGTGAGACGTCCTACAACCTCCAGCCAGCGTGACGTGCGATTGCTGCGCTCAAATGGATTCAGGTGCAGCGGCACCCATACTGGTACGATGCCGGCTGGTCCCAGTTCGAAGTCGCGCGGCAGGACGCCGACAATTGTTACCAGGCGGCCATCCAGCCTGATCGAGCGTCCGATGACACTGCGGTCGCCTGCGAAGTCGCTTCGCCAGAAGCTATAGGTGATGATCGCCACGTTGGGACCGGAGCCTGAGGGCAGGTCTTCGCCGGGCAGGAAGGTCCGACCCAACACCGGAGTCACTCCCAGTGTGGAGAAAAAATTCGTCGTGACCATCGAGGCGTAAACCGTCTTCGGCTCGCCATTGCCAGTAATAGTAAAGGCGTCACTGGCGTAGCCGGCAAGCGACTGAAAGCTTTTTGCGTCGGCTGTCCAATCGAGGAAGTCGGGATACGAAGCCCAGTAAGCGCAACATGGCGCCTCGGGCCGGGCCTCTCCCACCGTCACCAGCCGGTCAGGATCCTGAAAGGGCAGGGAGCGTAGCAGGACTGGATATACAACCGAGAAGATGGCGGTATTCGCACCGATTGCCAGTGCCAGGGTGATGATAGCCGCGGCAGCAAAGCCGGGGTGCTTCCGCAGCATTCGCAATCCGAAACGAAAGTCCTGCCTCAATGTACCCATGGGATCGAATTGCAACTGTCGGTAGCGGACAAAAAATCCTTTCCGCAAAAGAATATTCGATGAAACGAAATTTTTCGAATCATAGCCTACTCAATTGAAACTCGACAGCCACCAAAGGCGCATCCACCGATGGATACAGCCATTTTTGAATAGCAGTCGCGCGACATTGTGTTTCAATAGCAGGACTACCGGCGCCTGCCTGGGGAGCCAGAGTCAAGACGCCAGGAATCGTTAGCCGCTCAACGAGCATCTGTACTTTTTTCGCGCTCTCCCAGGGGCTTGGTTCTGCTGCAAGTCGGGCGATAAATCTGTAATACCGGACAAGGATCGATGGCGAGCACAACTTTGGCTGGTGCGCAGGGACTTTCCATGAGTAAGCCCGTTCCCAGCCCCTGGCTCATCGCGATCTCGGTCATGCTGGCGACGTTCATGGAGGTGCTGGACACCTCGATTGCCTCGGTCGCCCTGCCCTACATTGCCGGCAGCTTATCGGCTACCAACGACGAAGCCACCTGGGTCCTGACCAGCTATCTGGTGGCTAATGCCGTCGTGCTGCCGGCCAGTTCCTGGTTTGCTTTGAAATTCGGCCGCAAGCGCTTCCTCATCACCTGCATCATCATTTTCACCGTCTCATCGTTCGCATGTGGGGCGGCCTGGAGCCTGGGCACGATTCTGCTGGCGCGTGCCGTTCAGGGCGCGGGCGGCGGCGCGTTACAGCCCTTGTCGCAGGCGATCCTGCTGGAGAGTTTTCCCCCGGACAAGCGTGGCATGGCAATGGCCGTGTTTGCGCTGGGTGTGGTCGTGGCTCCGGTGCTGGGACCGACGCTGGGTGGCTACCTCACCGACACCTACTCGTGGCGCTGGGCTTTCTACATCAACATCCCGATCGGCATTCTCGCTATTCTGATGATCCTGCGCTATGTAGAAGATCCGCCGTACATCAAGCAGGCCAAGCCGGGCAAGATTGACGGCATCGGACTCGGACTGCTGGCAGTATGGCTGGGCGCGCTGCAGATCATCCTCGACAAAGGGCAGGAAGACGACTGGTTCGGCGCCACCTGGATCCGCTGGACCGCGCTGCTGTTGGTCGTTTCCTTCATCCTGTTTCTTGTTCGCGAATTCACCCACGATAAGCCGCTCGTGAACCTGCGCGTTTTTCGACACCGAAACTTTGCGATCGGCTGTTTACTCATCGCTATCTTTGGAGGCGGCCTTTATGGCCTGATCACCTTGCTGCCGCTGTTCTATCAGGAGCTGCTGGGCTACACAGCCCTGGCGGCAGGATGGGCTGTGGCTCCGAGAGGGATCGGCGCGATCCTGGCTATGCCGATTATCGGTATACTCACGAGTAAGATCGATAATCGCTTCCTGATCGCGACGGGCTTCGCCATGTTCGGCGTCTCCGGACTGTGGTTCGGACAGGTGAATCTTGCCATCTCACAATGGTCGTTTGTCTGGGCGATTATTTTGAGCGGCTTTGGCTCAGGATCGGTGTTTGTCCCGCTATCAACTACCACGATGGCTGGACTGAAGAATGAGGAAATCGGCAATGCCAGCGGACTCTACAACTTGTTCCGCAACGTCGGCGGCAGCATCGGCATTTCTATCGTTAACACGATCGTCGCGCGGCATCAGCAGCTCCATCAGAACGAAATGCTGCACTCGCTGAGCCCCAGCGATCCCAACTTCCAGAATCAGCTGCACTCCCTGCAACAGTATCTGTACACCCAGGGCTATGGACCGGTGGATTCTGCCAACAAAGCTCTCGGCTTGATCGGCGGCGAGCTGTCAGCCCAAGCCAGGCTGTGGTCCTATGTCGACGATTTCCGCTACCTCGCCCTGCTCTGCTTCGGCTGCATCCCGATTGTCTTCATGCTGAAGAAGGCGGTAAGCCGGAAGGGCGCTACGTCGGCAGCACACTGATTCGTAGCGATCAGCACTCAGTAATCAGCACTCAGTAATCAGTAATCAGCGTTCGAGCGCGCTGATTGCAATTCCGTGTTCACCATCAGGTTATGCAGACTACAACGCTCCTTCGGCTGATGCTGACTGCTGATTTTGATCCAACAAAAAACCCGCCTCTTTCGAGGCGGGCAATTGTTACCGTACAACTTGAGGCTAGCTGCCCTGCTGGCAGATCTGGGTGTACGGGAAGTCCTGGAACGTCCACCAGCTATTGACGGATGTGCTCAGAGGCGCACCGAAGTAGCCAATGAAGGTCACATCCTGCAGGTGGTAGGTGATGTTGTGCAGCTGGTAAGGCCAGGTTCCGTAGGGATGGCCGTTGCTGCCACCCTCCAGCGGATCGCCGACTTCCAGGATGCCGCAAGGAGTGGTGTTCTCGGTCGGGTAGAGCGGATCGTCCATCCACTCGGCCACTTCGTGCGAGAGGGCCGAAACGTCCTGCGCGAAATCACCAGCGTAGGTGATGTAGGTGAAGTGCGCGTAGGTCTGCGCACCGTTGGCGCTGTGATAGCCACCGATGCAGCAGCTACCTTCCGTCAGGTAGGTGTTGGTGGTCTCGAAGATCGGGAAGTTGGTCGGATTGATCTGGCTGTTCTGCGTCATGTAGGCGCTGATCTGGGCATCGAAGTAATCGATGTCGACTTCAGCAACCGAGTGTCCGAACGGGGTGCCGATGTGGCCGTCGCCGGACGGAACGTTCAGGGTCAATTCAGGCAAAAGCGTCACGTGCGAAGTGGGGCCGCCGAGCAGAACGTGGTAGTTCGGGTTGCTCTGCACGATGCTCCAGAAATTGCCGCGCTGGAAAGCGTCCACGTACTGGGTCGTTCCCACATCAACGCCGCCCTGAGTGTAGGTGGTGGTGCTGTCGAAGATCGGGGAGAGCTGCGTCAACGCGATCGGGTTGAACGCTCCGCCGCCGAGAGGATCAAACACCTGGCCAGTGGACAGAATGATCTTCACCGGAACGATGTAAGTGGTGACGATGGTGCCCTGTCCGGTGGTCGGATTCTGGCCGACCATCACGTAGTTGTACTGGTGGTTATTGTAGGTGAACGAACCATTCCACTCCTGCAGGGTTCCTGCAGGCGGCAGCGTTCCGGGAGCCGCCGGCTTCGGCGGAATCACCACGAACCGCGCCTTCACGTTCGCGCTATCGGACGCGAACAAGAATGCAGACATAGAGCAGATAAGCAGGGACAGTGCCACAAACTGACACACGCCTGCAAAACGTGTCTTCATTAAGTTACCTTCTCCTCAAGTTGTAAGGTGTTACTGGATTGGCCTCAACATCCTCAGCAGAGATAAACCCCCGCACAAACTGCCCCCATCTCTTACGGCGTCGCCTTTTTGGGAAAACGTAAAGCTGAAAGGCATTGTAGAGAGGTCAGACGATGTTGTTGCAAGTGTAGCAGGTATTTTGCCATTTGACGAACGTTTGTTCACATAGCGCCCTCTGAATTGCGTCACCGAATGTCCTTGCCGGGTGGAAACTTACGGAGGCGCTAGAAAAGACTGTCCGAATACGCCACAAGAACGACCTGCCGGTCGATGCAACTTCTTGCACCTCTTGTAATACGAAGAGTAATAGTTTTACGTCGAGGACCGTTCGGGATTCGCGGCAAACAAGAAAGCCCCGCCTCGTGCGAGGCATTGAAATGCAACTGAAGAAGGAACTTAGAAGCCGGGGATTTTGCGAGCCGAGCAAGGACCGCGTAATCGTCTCAGCGCATGTTCGCGGACGATCTGCTGCCGGGTCGGCGCACAGAATTGAAGGGGACGTGCGCGAAGAGAAAATTCTCAGGCCAAATGTTGCGAGCCGCGAAACATCCTGTACGGATGCTGCGAAAAAATCAGGGATGCTTCCTGCCCTTTGATTCGGTGATTTCCCGCGTTCCATCACGCAGACCGAGCCGGTATCCTTCCTTCCACCCGTCCCACCACGCGGCAGACTTCCGTTGTTCGTTGCTTTTGCGCTTGGAACGCTGCGGGATAGACCGGTTGTGTCGGCGAATGTGATTCGGCAAGCCACACCGCGAAAACTTCTCGCCGCAGATAGGACAGGGATCGCGGGTAAAATTCTGTGCCACGTAGGTTGCCGGGGCCAGCATGATCCGCCTCTCCGCGCCATCGCCCTTTGGGCGAAAGCCGACGCCCTCAAACCTTAGCTTTGCGGCGAAATTACTACCATCAGGTAGTAGCAGAATTTTGAAACTGGAATTCGTTGGTGCCGAATCGGGAAGCATTCGGAAACCTGGTGAATACGCGGCTCGCAGTGCGCTTTCGTGTTGTGCGGGTTCGCGAGCATTCTGCCCTAACTGCTAATCCAACAAATTCATTCGCCCAGAAAATCAGCATCCACCACGTTCGATGCTCGCGATTCAATCATCGAAATCGCCGGATGTCGCGCAGATGACGGCTTTGTAAAAATCTCAGTCGCGTTTTCCACCTGTCCTAACCCGGAGGATTACCATCGATTAACCGATTAATTACCCGGGACGTATTTACAAATCCGACGGTTGGGGGCACAATTTTGTCTGCAGTTAGGCAGTTCTGGGGGAGGGCTGCCTTCCGGGCGCTCTGCGGTTATGCCGCAGGGCGCTCTTGAGTTTTGGGCAGACATTCCGCGGCCAGGAACTCCTTGTTATCACACGGTTTCACGCCGGTTGCGGCTGGCAGCGCCCGCATTGCGTCCCGAAGCACCCTTCTGCATCTAATCTCGTATCGGGATGTTACGATGAAAGAGAGAGCCCGCCGAGGCCTTTTGGTGGGGCTGGAGGAAAGTCCCGCAGGAGGAAGAATGGCAAGTAACGCAATCGTTGAAGTAACGGATGCGAATTTTGATCAGTTGGTACTACAGTCGGATCAGCCGGTTATGGTTGATTTCTGGGCGACCTGGTGTGGCCCGTGCCGCGCCCTGGCCCCGATCGTCGATGAGGTGGCGCAGAGCTACAACGGCCGAGTGAAGGTCGGCAAGATGGACGTAGACAAGAATGCTGCCACTCCGCAACGCTATGGCGTGCGCGGAATTCCGACGCTCCTGGTTTTCAAGGGTGGACAGGTGAAAGAGCAGATCGTGGGCTACGTTTCCCGCGAGGTGATTGAGAAGGCTCTGGAAAAAAACCTGTAAACTGACGGCACTGAGAGAAACGAAGGCGCGGCATTTGGCCGCGCCTCTTTTTTTGCCTTACATCCCAGAAACGGTAACACCGGGATTGCGCTGTCGACATCCTGCCCAATCCCGGCGATCGACGGCTTTCCCCCAAGCCGCTCGATTCTTTAGAAGGCGGTTATTGGTTGGGGCTGGTGGTCGTGGGCGCATGATCGGTGACGCCCTGAGCGTCCGGCAGCATGGTCCGGTCAGGAACGGTGTTGGCGTTCGGTGTCACGGTCTTGGCCGTCGGAGACGTGGATGCCGCATTTGGATTTGGTGTCACGGTCTTGGCCGTCGATGGTGTTGAAGCCGCATTGGGCGTTGCTGTCTTGGCATGAGTAGATGAGTTGACGGAACTTGGAGCGACGCTACCTCGCGAGTTGCTCACGGCATTCGGTGCAGCGCTCGCCATTGGAGCCATCGGTGCAACCGGTGCCATGCGAGGCCCAGTTGCCGTTGGACGTACGCCTCCTACCGTGCGTCCGCGCTGAGCAAAGCTCACGGTCGTCAACAGACCAAGCATCATCCCGCAAATCAATATTTTCTTCATCGTCGTACCTCCGCTATCACTGATTCAACCCTGCGGCCAGTCAAGTGCGTAATGGCGACTTTGTTACGCCCAGTCCGCACTCGCCGAATGAACGTGCACGGCGCTTACCAGAGGGCCGGGGACAGAGAATCTTGTACTTAGCCGAGGTCGCGAGGGTGCCGTTAGGAAAATTTTTCAACTACTGAGAAAGCATGCCACAGTGTAGTAGCGTTACCCGCTCACCTGACTTGAGTGTGACGAACTCACAAAGACACATCGGAGCGAACGTTTTTGTGATGTGGCATCATTCGCTGGATGATCCGCATCGACGTCTCGCAATCGCTAGTGAGCGCAGACACGCGAACATCGTTGTTACGACGAACGTTCTTTGACAGCGTAGCGCCATTCGAGTTGTACGCATTGAGTTGGAGAAGTTGCTGACCGGGCTGGCGTTTAAGATCCGCTGATCTTTCTCGCCAGGGCTTTCGCAATCGTTACCGGATGGGTAAGCAGGACGGTTACATCTCCCAGCGCAGTCTGCGGTTCGTGAAAGACTCCCAGCTGCCGCAGAACCGTCGCGCGGTCGTAGTAGATTTTTTCTCCTGCAAGACGATCCTCCGCGTCGAATGTGTAGATACCGCATAGCGGAATCTCGACGCGCCTGCCGGTTGCCGGAAGCCCACGCCACGCGCCTTGATGGGTGCCACGGATCATCACTTCCAGGACGATGGTTTCCTCAGTGACATGGCGCCGTAGAATTTCAATGCTGAGGTCCGGCAAAGCCTTCATCAGTTGGCCGTAGAAGCTGCGCACACCGTCGCGGCCTTCGTAGTGCGTATCCCACGGCTCATCGTCGTAGCGCGCGCTGTCGCCGAAAGTACGGAGCACGCCTTCGAGGTCGTGCGCGTTCTCGCACTTCACATGTTCTTCCACCAAAGCAAGACGACGGCCCTGCCGGCCTAGCGGCAGCTGTGCGGTGCTCATAGGAAACTCCTGAGGAGGACGATGTGCGACGCCCCTGTCGCGAATGCGAGCTAGTATAGCTCCGGTGTGGACGGGTGCTCTGTATCGGGAGTAGAAAAATGGGAGAACGCTTCGGAGCGGGCTGTGTGGCTTCAGTCTGACGGGTGCCCCACTCATTCGCGGTGTTCGAATGAGTGGGTTAATGAATCCCAGCAATCTTGGCTAGGCGCTGCAATGTCATCTACGTCCCACGCGACGAAAATCGCGCTGTGTCGATCCACCTAAATGCGGACGAAATACTAGCGCTTAATACTTCCTCAGCACCCCAATCACTCTTCCCTGCACCTGCACCGATTGCGCCGGCACGATGATCGGCTGCATGGCGGCGTTGGAGGGCTGCAGGCGAACCTTTGGGCCTTCGCGGTAGATGCGTTTCAGAGTGGCGTCGCTGTTATCAACCAGGGCAACGACAATCTCGCCGTCGCGCGCCGAGTCAGCCTTCTCCACCAGCACGTAATCCCCGTCGAGGATGTGTTCGTCCTGCATGCTCTCGCCCTTGACCTGCAGAACGTAGACCTCTTTGGAGCGCGTGAAGTCCGCCAGCGAAATCGACTCCGGATTCTCTACCGCCTCCAGCGGCCGGCCAGCCGCGATGCGGCCCAGCAACGGCAGGCTGAGGCTGCTCTCGGCGGCCACGGCCAGCGACTGCTTCATCCGTCCCTTGGGCTTCAGCAGGTCGATGGAGCGGCTACGGTTGTAGTCTCGCCGAAGCAGTTGTTTCTCCTCGAGATTGGTGATGTGCTTGTGAACGGTGGCCAGCGAGCTAAGGCCGAGGCCCTCGGCTATTTCTTCGAATGAGGGCGAATAACCGTGCTTGTCCACAAATCCGGAGATGAAGTCATAGACCTCTTTTTGGCGGCGGGTGAGAGCCATGGTCGCGCTGGACCTCCACTCACATTTCAGCGAATAAAAGGCGAAATGTCAATCCGAAGCTGCTAATCAGCGTGGTTCAACGGGGATTCGCCCCGTTCGCTTGTCGCCGGGGGTACAGGCAGGTGATACTTTCCGGACCTGAATTATTTTTCTGGGGCGATGTCGAATCCGGGTCCGCCGCTCGTCGTACCAGTGCCTGGCTATCCAAGGCAAATCAATTCTGGAGATTGAACATGCGTTACATGTTGCTGATCTATTCACAGGAACGGGCTGAAGCCCAACTCGATCCCGTCGAGTCCCAGGCCATCATGAAAGGCCACCAGGCGGTGATGGAAGGCACGATGAAGGCGGGCATCCTCCGCGCCGGCGAACCGCTGCATCCTACCAGCACCGCAACCACCGTGCGCCGCCAGAACGGCAAACCGGTCACTCTTGATGGCCCGTTCGCCGAGACCAAGGAACAATTGGGCGGCTACTACATCCTCGACTGCAAGGACCTCGACGAGGCGATTCACTGGGCTAGTCAGATTCCGACCGAATGCAAGGGCGGAAGCGGCTGCATCGAGATTCGTCCCATCATGGACATTCCCAAGATGGTGGAAGAAATCGAGAAAGCCGTTGCGCAGGCCAAGTAGCCGAGTCGCCCGAGACCTAATCCGGGCCTGACGCTTCGACGCAACGGCCCGGACAAACTGCAAGCAGGCAAGAGCGCTCGTGTTTCGCCGAGCAAGAGGAACAAACATGCGCCGAATTCTAATCATCCTGGCGGTGGTTTCCCTTACGACGCTGGTAGCGCCGGCTGAGGTCGCCGACTCAGGTCAGGGTGGCTTCACCGTTAAGATTGCGACCACGATTCATGCGGGTCCCGAGGAGGTCTACGACCGGCTGGTACACAACGTCGGCGACTGGTGGAACTCGGAGCACACGTTCTCGAACGACGCCCACAACCTGTCGATCGACGATAAAGTCACCGGCTGCTTTTGCGAAAAGCTTCCCAACGGCGGCGGCGTGCGCCATGGAGAGGTCATCATGATCATGCCGAACAAGCTGCTGGTCATCTCAGGCGCCATCGGCCCGCTGCAGAAGTTCGGAACGACAGGAACGCTGACCTTCGCCATCTTGCCGATCCACAAGGACACGCGCCTGGAGGTGACCTACGTCGTGGGAGGCTATGCCTCGGGCGGATTGGAAACCTGGGCAGCGCCTGTAGACAAAGTACTGGCCGAACAGATGACGCGGCTCAAGAGCTATGCCGAGACCGGAAGTCCAACCACCGCGACAGCGACGAAACCTTAACGGCTGGTGGCTTTGAATCGATCTGTGATGACCGATGAGAATCGCTCCGCGACGGATCGCCGCATGGAGGCGGTCTTTCGCGAGGAGTCCGGGCGCATCATCGCCAGCCTGATTCGTATCTCGGGCTCATTCGATCTTGCGGAGGAGGCGATGCAGGAGGCCTTTGCTGTAGCCTCTGCGGAGTGGCCGGAGAAAGGCATCCCCAACAATCCCGGTGCATGGATCACCGCCGTCGCGCATCGCAAGATTATCGACCAGGTCCGGCGCGAGCAAACTCGCAACGAGAAAGAAGCAGATCTTCTGTACCACACCGTGATATCCCACAATGTGGCAGACAACGATTCGGACTACGAGGCCATGGAGTACCCTGACGATCGCCTGCGCCTGATGTGCACCTGCTGCCATCCGGCGCTAGGTCTGGAAGCGCAAGTGGCGCTGACGCTGCGTACTCTGGGCGGTCTGACAACGTCAGAGATCGCGCGGGCGTTTCTGCTGCCCGAGCCGACCCTGGCGCAGCGACTGGTTCGGGCCAAAGGGAAGATCCGCGCCGCCAACATCCCCTACGAAATCCCGCCGCTGGAGGCTCTTCCGGCGCGATTGCAGGCCGTGCAGGCTGTGATTTATCTCATTTTCAACGAGGGCTATTCGGCTACGTCGGGAGATGACCTTGTCCGCCGCGAGTTGTGCGCGGAGGCCATACGACTGGGCCGCGTGCTCTGGCAGCTTACGCCCAATGAGCCGGAGAGTTTGGGGTTGCTGGCGTTGATGCTGTTGCACGACTCCCGCCGTAACGCTCGCACAAACGGCGCCGGCGAACTGGTGACGCTCGAGGACCAGGACCGCTCGTTGTGGATCGCCGACCAGATCGACGAAGGCATTGCCGCGATCGAGCGTGCGCTGGCAATGCGCTCGGCTGGTCCTTACCAGTTGCAGGCAGCCATCGCCGCCGTGCACGCACAGGCTAGAACGGCGGGCGAGACTGACTGGGCTCAGATAGTCGCGCTCTATGGCGAACTGTCGCGCATCGACCCTTCCCCTGTGATTTCGCTGAACCACGCTGTCGCCATCGCCATGAGCGAAGGTCCGGAGGCCGGGTTATTGCAGATCGACGAACTTGGCGCGTCCGGCGCTCTGGAGAAATATCATCTCTACCACGCCGCCCGCGCCGATCTGCTGCGCCGCATGAATCGCCGCAAGGAAGCGATCGCCGCGTACGAGAAGGCGCTCAGCCTCGCCGGCAACCAGGTCGAGATCGACTACCTGAAGCGCAGGCTCACCACACTGCAGTCGTTAGCGGTCTGAGAAGTAGCCGCCTCCAACCGCGGGGGCCGGCACGGGCGTGGATACGGGCGGCGCGCCGTACCAGTCCATGCGGCGCGTAAGATACATCACCGCAGCGATAGCCAGGAAGCTGGCGATTGCGCCCACCAGCAGCGCTTCGTCTTCCAAACGCAGCAACAGGTAGATCAATCCATAAAGCGCCGAAAACAACCCCAGGGCACGCAGGCCGTAGACCTTGCTTTCGAAAACCCAGGTGGCGTAAAGCGAGATCAGGCTGACGGTGGCAGCGGCAGCGATCAGGAATGCCAGATCGAAGCCAATACGTTCGGCGATCGACAAGAGCAGCAGATAGAAAATCAGTTGCGCCACGCCAATCAGGATGTATTGCGCGGGATGCACGCGCCGGCCGCTGGTTACCTCAAACAGGAAATACGACAGGAACACTAAGCCGATGAACAGCACTGCGTACTTCAGGGAGCGCGTCACCGACTGATAAGGGTCGGCGAGTTCCACGAACGACACGCTGAAGGCGGTTCGACCGAGGCGGCTGAGGATCTCCGAGGTGCCCTCGGCCGGCACACCGCGCGCGATAAACGGCACTGACCAGGTGGCCTCGAATCCAGATGGGGTAATGTTCTGCGTTGTCGGCAGGAAGTTTCCGCCGAAACTTGGATGTGGCCAGTCGCCTTTCATTTCCACGGTTGTTGTCCTGCCGCTGGCCAAAAACGACAGACGCTGCGCTCCAGAAAACTGGAGCCTGGCATTCACTTCGAACTTGGCATCCGGCTGCGCCATTCCACGGGCGGGAGCGCCGAAGAACGTCACCTGCTCGTCGACTACTGGTGGCAGGTTCATGGTGCTTCCTGACAGTACTCTCGCCGGACCGAGCGAGAAACTATTGTTGCCGGCGATGAGGCTGATATCGCTCTTCGCGCCGCGCGAGTCGGTAACGCCGACGAGGAACTCCGCGCGGGTCCAATCGAAAACCGCGTTCTCGGGCGCCATGGCGGGAACTCCGGCAAGATCGAACGAAGCGTGATACTCAATCTGCGAGCGGTAAGCGGGCACCTTGAAGAGTGAGCGGTGGCGAACTTCTGTGCTGGTGTTGACGACGGCTTCGGTCTGCGCCGGAAAGACGATGTACACGCCGTGCGACTCGGCCTTTGTGCCACGCGCCGGCAACGTATAGGGGATGGCGAGTACGGGTCCCATGAATGCCTGTGGCCCACCAACTGAGGTGCTGACTTCCTTGACAACCTCGTCAGCCCGCTGACTGCGGTCATCAATCAGCCCCCACACAAAAAGAGCAGGGATGGTCATCACCAGTGCGAGGAAGCAGACGACGATGAGTTTTACGCCGGTAGAGCGGAAGGGCAGCTTAAGGGCGGTAATCGAAAGGTCGGACATAAGTCACTCCGTTTCCAGAACAGCTCTGCGACAGCGACAATATTACCGCCAACTACTTTGTATTGTAAAGTACTTCCAGAAAAGAAAATCCGGGACGGTTCGCAACCTGTTGAAGGGAGTTGCGAGGCCCTGGACGCAAGGCCCCGCGATCGGAAGCCCGGAGGCAGAGACGGGGGTTAGGCGACGCGCTTTACGCGCCCACCTTCATCTCGCTGAGGATCTCTTCTACGGTCGTGATGGCGCGGTTGATTTCCTCGTCCGTGTTATAGAAGTGCGGCGAGAAACGCACGCCCGCCTTGGGGCGGTAGTCGACGAGAATGTCGCGCTTAAGCAGTTCCGCACAGACCTGCTGTGCATTGGGCATGTCGATGGAAACGGTTCCGGCGCGCTGCTCAGGATTCATGGGCGTATTCACGCGCCAGCCGTGTTGCGCGGCCAGGTCCATCAGCATCGCCGTCTGGCACTTCGATTTCTGACGGATGTTCGCCACCCCAACTTCCTTGATGATCTTCAGCCCCGGTTGCGCAACCTTCAGCGCGGGAATGTTCGGCGTGCCCTGGGTAAAGCGGTAGATCGTCGGGGTGTAACGAATGGGGCCAATTTCGAAGCCAAAGGGGTTTTCATGGCCGATCCAGCCAGTGAAGGTCGGCTCCAACTTCTGCTGCAGATCCGGACGCACGTAGAGATATCCCGTTCCCGGACCGCCGCACAACCACTTCAACACGCCGCCAGTGCAAAAATCTACGTTGAGTTTCTGCACGTCGAACGGCAGCGTTCCTGTCGACTGGAACGAGTCGAGTAAAACATAAGCGCCGACCCGATGCGCTTTCTCGACGATCGCCTCCACGTCCTGGATAAAGGCGCTGCGGAAGATGACGTGCGAGATGGGCACGATCAGCGTTTCTTCGTCGATGGCATCCAGAAGGCGATCGGTATTGACATGGATGGTGTCATCGTTTGGGACCATGTGGACGCGAGCGCCGCGCGCGCGTTGCGCCTCCCAGAAATACATGACTGATGGAAAGTTCAGGTCGGTATAAACGACCTTGTTGCGGCGGCCGCTGAAATCGAGACACGAAGCCACCGTTGCCTGGCAGTTGGTGACGTTCTGCAGACACGCAACCGAGCCGGCCGGAGCGTTGAACAGCGAGCCGACAGCGTCGCCGACCTCCAGCGCCAGCATCCACCACTCCTCTTCCCAGGCTCGCACGCCGCGCGTCTTCCACATCTCTGTGTACTGGTGCAGGGAATCTTCGACGCCTCGGGGCATAGCCCCCAGCGAATTGCTGATCAGATAGGTGGTACGTTCCAGGATGGGAAACTCGGAGCGATAGCGAAGAAGTCCTTCAGACATGAAGGATATTGTAGCGTTTAGGAGGATTTGCCGGGCTTATCTCAGGGCAAAACCACCTTTCTGCTAGCCGAAATTCAAGTAAGTTGATCACGGCTTCCTCAGAAAAGACCTGGTTTCCGCAACTTTGGCAGCAGCGCAGGGTTTTTATTTCTCTGTGTTCAGATACTCTTGAATGCAGTCCCTGGCGTCAAAGCAAGCGGCAGCAATGCCGAATCTCTTTCATATCCGGACGATATCAGCCATGAAACGCTATATCTTATGTCTCCTGCCCCTCGTCCTGCTGGGAACACTTCCCGGTTGCGGCTCGGGCAACAGCAATCCCAATAACGTTGGACTATTCGGCAACTGGAACGTCGTCATGTATCCGACGAACAACCCGAATCCCTCATACGTTTTCGGGTTGGCGATGTCGCAAGAGGGCAGCTCGACCTATAGCGGCGCTTCCACCACCTATACCGGAAGTGTGGCGCAGCCTACCGACATGTGCATCAACGCCAACAGTCTGCGTGCCACCGCCACTACAACCACCAACGGCGCCTTCACCATGACGATCACCGACACTTCCAGCAACACCATCATCAGCGTGAACGGCACACTGAGTTCGCAGACCACCACCGTTTCAGGCAGTTACACCAACCCTTCCAGCTCGACCTGCAAAGCGTCGCAAGGCACCATGTCGATGACGCCGCAGACGTAGACAGCTCGCACGGCCGCGCGGCAATCGGCGCGACGCGGATTCGAGACTCCTCATCTAAAATAGACACAAGGGTGAGGAGTCCCACATCCATGCGTAGATTTTCTGCCGGCGCTTCCCTTCTGCTCGCCATCTTATTTTCCGTTGCTCTTCAGGCCCAGCAAGTTCGCGGCGAATATCTGGAATCGCGCTCGACCGACGTTTACGTTGCCCAGTGCTTCGCCAACGGCGAAGCTGGTCTGACGGGCAATCAGGCGCTGATGGCGTGGCACGTGAGCGAAGGTTCCTGGAACGGCGTGAAGCTTGACGGACTGACGGTCGCTGCGGCGGTGCGCGCGCAAGCCACGCTTGGCGACCCCTACGGCCAGCCTTATCCCGCGGAAGCTGTGCTGATGGTCGACGATGCGGCGAATCCGGCTCAGCGGCAGGCGCTCATCGCGCTGGCGCAGCACGAGGGCGGCAAGCTGCTGGAGAACGTTGCTCGCGTGGAGTACGTCCCGGTTGTTCTTGAAGTGCCGCAGAACCACGAAGGACACGCGGTGCTGCGCGCTGGGCATCTGGCAACGATCATCACCCGTCCGCTGAACCACCACGACCACATCTGTGGCAACGAGACCAATTTCTATCCGCCGCTGACCAATGTCGAAAATGCGACTTCCGCCGTAGCGCTGACAGATGAATTCCGAGGCGATGGCTTGAATTCGCAGTGGAGCACGCATGACCGTCGAAGCGCTTACATCGCGGAGTTCAGCGAGGGAACCGCGGCCGTAGCGCAGGCTCAACCGCGCACCATGTCGCACGAGTAGCGCGAGCTAGACAGTTGCACTCTGTGTCAGTTCCTTCGGCCGGAAAATCTTGGGCGCGATCGCCATCAAAACCGCAACCGCAAGCGCATAGCAAGCTACGACGGGCAGTGCCTCGAAGCTGTGCATATATCGTCCGGAGATCAGCAGGGCCAGGCCAACATGACGGTTGGCGTTGCTGACCGCGAAAGTACGCACGGTCACCGCATCTCCGCGGGCCAGCAGGTGCATCACGGCGATCGACGAGATCAACAGCAGCACGACGGCTGCTACAACCCACGGAGTTACGGCCATTAGCTGGTGCCGCATTTTCCACAATAACAAAGCGAATACCAGGATTAGCACTGCATTGCCGATGAGGTTGATCGCCTGCTGCGCCTTCTTCGAAAAGGCGGGAGCGACTTGCATCAGGGCCATGCCGACCAGCAAGGGCACGAATTCCTTGGTGATGATCTGCCAGGCCAATACCCGCGGCGGTATCCAGATGTCGCGGTCGTAGAGCTTAGCGGCCAGGAAAGTCATCAGCGGGATCATGATGGGTGTCATCACCGCTCCCCAAACCTGATAGCTGGCGGCCAGATTCATGTTGAAGCCCCGGCGTGCGAGATTGCGGGTGAGCAGCGGCGCGCCGGGCGTGGCTCCCACCATAAAGAGACCGGCGGTCTGGTGCAGGGTCAGCGGAAAGATGCGTGCCAGGATAAGAGCGACCGTCGCAGGCAGGATGAACGTGGCCAACAGCAGGCGAGTCCAGCCAGACCAGTCCAGTCGCCGCCAGTTGGCAATTAGTTCCGGCCAGTGCAGGCTCATGCCGATCGAGACCATCAGGACAAAAACCGCACCTGGGAGAAGGAGTTTCATAGCCGTTTGGTTTCGCCCCCCATAGTACGGCAGGCTATGCGCTATGTCGTTTTGATTCTTCGGAGCGGATGCAGCTCTGCATTCCGGCCTTGAGTCAGCTTAGCTTCGCCATCGTGACGGAAGTGAGCGGCCCGGACTGTAGCTGGGCGCGGAACCGAGATCCGGTACACACGTCAGACTCGCTCGGCTCGCCTGGGCCCCTGGAACCGATGGTGCCATAATGCGCGACGCGCGGCGTGCAACCTCAGGACCCACATTCGGTTCTTACCCAACTGTTAGCCTCGCTAGTCGTATCTACCTCTCACCTCTCCAGTTCAGGAACTCCCAGGAGGAACTTCCAGACATGTATCACCATGTAAAGCAATTGATGTACACCGTGAACATCGGTGAACCCGATCCGGTTTTCGGCAACATGCTGCTCGAGCAGTTCGGCGGAGCGAACGGCGAACTGGCGGCAGCGATGCAGTATTCGATCCAGGGCTTTAATTGCGAAGATCCAGCCCGCAAAGACTTGCTCATGGATATCGGCACGGAGGAACTCAGCCACCTCGAAGTAGTCGGGGCCTTAATCCGCATGCACCTCAAACCCATGAAATCGGACCGCGGAGCCGCAGAGGCAGACCCTCTGGTCTCCATCGCGGGCGGCGGCGGCGTCGCTCTGTTCAATTCCGTGGGCGATGCGTGGACCGCTGACTATCTTAAGGTTACGGGGGATCTGGCCGTCGATCTTCGCAGCAACATCGCTGCCGAAGCACGCGCCAAGATCGTTTACGAGAGACTCATCAATTTCACCGACGATCGGGGCACAAAAGAAGCCTTGCAGTTCCTGATGACGCGCGAGATCACACACATGCGCGCGTTCACTGCCGCTCTGGAGACGATGGAGAAGCCGGCATTTTCGATCGGGACAATCGCGCCGACCGAAGGTCTGGTGGATCAGTTCTTCAATGACTCAACCGGCGAGGGCGATGAGGGAGAAGACGGCCTGGTCGACCCGATCCTTGAGGCTGCCGGGTTGAAGAAGGTCGACTCTCCAATCTTCGACGGCGAAGGACTGGAGGTCACTCCTACCGCTCCGCAGCCGGATTCCGAAGTCACGTCCCCGGTTGACTCGACTCCGGTGGGGGACAAGCGACGTCCGGTGAAAAGCCAGTCGGCCCCACAGAAAAAAACTGGCACTCGGTCGAAATAAGCGACCTTAACCTTAGGGCCGGTGGTGACGCCGGCCCTGACCTGTTCGGTTACGGCCCGCAACTCTCACACGGCTCTTGCATTCTCGCTCCCTGAAATCTTAAATTCCGTCGCCACGCTCTCCCCGGCCTTAGCTCGACCCAGATTCCTTATAATCAATCTTTATGCCCTCATTCCCCGAGGTTGACGAACAGCTCGCCTACCTTCGTAAAGGCTCGTTTGAAATCATCCGCGAAAGCGATCTGCGCGAGCGGCTGGAGAAGTCGCGCGCCACGGGCAAGCCAATGCGGGTGAAGGCGGGCTTCGATCCCACCGCGCCCGACCTGCACCTGGGCCACACTGTCCTCATCCGCAAGCTGAAACATTTTCAGGACATGGGCCACACGGTGATTTTCCTGATAGGTGACTTCACCGGCCTGATCGGCGATCCTACGGGGCGCTCGGCGACGCGGCCGCCACTGTCGCGCGAACAGATCGACGCTAACGCCGAGACCTACAAAGCGCAGGTCTTCAAGATTCTCGACCGCGAGAAGACCGAGGTTCGTTTCAACAGCGAGTGGCTCGACAAACTGGGGTACGAGGGAATCATCCGGCTGGCGGCGAAGTTCACCGTCTCGCAGATGTTGGAGCGCGAGGACTTCCACAAGCGATTCATGGAAGAGAAGCCGATCGCGCTGCACGAGCTGCTCTATCCGCTGGCGCAGGGCTACGATTCAGTGGCGCTCGAAGCTGACGTCGAGCTCGGCGGCACCGACCAGAAGTTCAATCTGCTGATGGGACGTGAGCTGCAGCGTCATTACGCGCAACTGCCGCAGATCGTGCTGACCATGCCGCTGCTGGAAGGCACCGACGGCGTGCAGAAGATGTCGAAGTCTTACGGCAACTACATCGGCATCACCGAGATGCCGCAGGAGATGTTCGGCAAAGTGATGTCGATCTCCGACGACTTGATGTGGCGTTACTACGAGCTGCTGACCGACGTCAGCATGGCCGACATTAAGAGCATGCAGGCCGCGGTGGCCATAGGCGGCGCCCATCCCATGAAGCTGAAGCAGGAGCTGGGCAAGCGCATCGTGGCTGATTTCCACTCGGCAGAGGCGGCCGAGCAGGCGGCGCAGGACTGGTCACGAATGTTCCAGAAGGATGAAGTGCCGGACGACCTGCCGCTGATAGCAGTGAAGTTCGACGAAGTGGCGGCGCCGAATGCGGCCGTGAGCGATGGCGTGGTGCAGGTGAAACTCGACAAGCTGCTGGCGCGAACAGGACTGGCGAC
>DATHQX010000018.1:0-3171 GCA_035482295.1 Verrucomicrobiia bacterium | reverse complement strand
CCGGACGAACTTCGGCGTCCATCACCCAGGTATCTTTCGTGAAGCCGCTCGGAACCACGAAGTAGGTGTATTCGATGGTGCCGCGCGCAGGCACGTTGTACGGCTTCGGCATCTCGATCACAACGTCCGGCTTGATATTCCATCCGTCGCGCCATTCGATGGGCGGCGGCATGTCTTTCGGGTCGCCTTCCGGCGCGCCCGCATCCACCCAGGCGACCAGAGTTTTGACGTCGGCTTCGGTCAGCCGCCGGTCGTTGGCGAAATGTCCGAAACGCGGGTCGGCGAACCACGGCGGCATCTTCTTGGTGAGTACCGCTTCCTTGATCGCCTTCGCCCACGGCCGTGTGCTTTCGTAGCTCAGGAACGACGACGGACCAATCTCGCCCGGCCGATGACAGCTCTGACAGTTCTTCTGCATGATGGGAAGAACGTCTTTGTTGAACGTGACGTTGGAATACGGCGCCGCGGCCCAGCCCGCTATCGCCAACGAGAAAACTCCAACCAGGTATCGCATCATCATCGCCCTCGCGCCTCCGCTTGTAAGCGAATATATCACAGCAAGATGGGGTTGCATGCAGGTTTGAGCGACAGATTCTTGCAGCCACGCCCTATGGAGCATGTCTCCTGCTACGCATCTCGGTGGATAGGCCGTTAGAACTAAGCCGCTGGCGCGGCGGACGCAGCTGCGTGGGTGTGCTGGACGATGGAGAGCGGTAGCGTCGGTCACAGAAAGGAGCTTTTCTGTGACCTCACTTCGCCAACGAGTGCTGGACGAACTCCAGCGCCGTAACTATTCGTCGGAAACAACTCGCGGCTACATCCACGCGATCAAGCAGTTCGCGGATTACTTCGGCAGGTCGCCGGAGCATTTGGGCGGCCAGGAGATTCGCCAGTTCCAGTTGCATCTGCTCAGGGATAAGAAGCTCGCCCCCGGCACGGTCGAGGGGCGTATGTCGGCCCTGCGTTTTCTCTACAAGAAGACGTTGAAGCGGCGCGATATCGCCTACGACGATCTGATCTTTCCAAAGGCTCCCAGGAAGCTTCCAGTCGTGCTGAGTCCAGAGGAGATAACGCGGATGATCGAGGCCGCACCGAACCTGATGCATCGCACCATCCTGATGGTTCTCTACGGAACTGGCGTACGCCGCACCGAGGCGTCGCTGCTTAAGGTGAGCGACATCGACAGCGAGCGGATGGTCATTCATGTTCAGCAAGGCAAGGGCTCACGCGACCGCGATGTGCTCATGACGCCGAAGCTGCTGGAAGCTTTGCGCGAGTACTGGCGCTGGAAAAAGCCGAAGATTTATCTGTTTCCCAGTACGGAGGGACACCGCGGCCTGGAGCAACCCATCTCCCATAGGACCGTTTGGTACGCCTGTAAGGAAGCAGCGGCGCGAGCAGGAATCAAGAAGCGCATCGGGCCGCACACGCTGCGCCACAGCTTCGCCACGCACTTGCTGGAGGCCGGAACGGACCTGCGAACCATTCAGCTTCTGATGGGCCATGCGGACCTGAAGCACACCACCTTGTATCTTCACCTGTCGAATCGCCACTTGCGCGCCGCGGTAAATCCGCTGGACCAGATCACCATTGGTAGTCTCAACCCGTCGCGCAAGCGGCCGGAGAACTATCAGGCGTGAACCGGCCACCCTGGGAGGTGGCTGATATCATTCACCAGGCAGGGACCAGATTCATCGAACGCTATCGCGCGTCGTTGACTTGGGCGCAGCTCAAAGTACTCAACGCGATTGCCCGCTGCCGTACAGCGGCGCTGGGTGGACATCGCGATCAATGCGCTCGATGCGGTTATCAGGCCATCTCCTACAACTCCTGCCGCAACCGGCACTGTCCAAAGTGCCAGACCAACACTCGCGAGAAATGGCTCTGTGCACGGGAGCAGGAACTGCTCCCGGTGAGTTATTTTCATCTGGTCTTCAGCGTTCCCCATGCGCTGGTACCGTTGATCTGGCAGAACAAGAAAGTTCTTTTCAAGCTGCTGTTCGAAGCCAGCTCGGCGACCTTACTACAGGTAGCGGCCGATCCCAAACGCCTCGGCGCAGAAATCGGTTGCCTCAGCATCCTTCATACCTGGGGCCAAACGTTGCAGCCCCATCCGCACATCCACTGCGTCGTACCAGGCGGCGGATTGTCCGCAGATCACGCTCGGTGGATTTCGTCGCGCTCCCACTTCTTCCTGCCAGTCAAGGTGCTTAGCCGCGTATTCCGAGGCAAGTTCGTCGCCGGTCTGAAGCGAGCCTTCCGCCGGAAGAAGCTCACCTTTCATGGAGCGTGCCTACCGCTGTCGAACGAAAAAGCGTTCGCCAAGTTTTTACGCACGCTGTTTCGCCAGGACTGGGTGGTCTACTCCAAACCACCCTTTGGCGGGCCGAAACATGTGCTGCAATATCTGGCTCGCTATACCCATCGAGTAGCAATCTCCAACCACCGGATCATCGACGTAACCGACACACACGTGGCATTCGGTTGGAAGGACTACGCCCATCACAACAGGCGGCGCGTAATGACTTTGACTCACGAAGAGTTTCTGCGCCGCTTTCTCCAACACGTCTTGCCGAAAGGCTTCCCGCGCATCCGCTACTTCGGATTCCTGGCCAATCGGCGGCGTGGTCAGCTACTTCCATTGTGCAGGGCCTTGCTGTGCAAATCGCTTCCGGCCCGTGAGAACCCGGCCGCGCCTGTAGCTCCCTGCGATGAGCCCCCAATCTGGCAATGTCCGCGGTGCCAAGGATCGATGCAGATCCTCGAACGACTCACGGCGCTACAGATCTTGTCGGAGGAATGCCGCCAGGTCGACCTCCTTGATAGCTCGTAGTCGCCGAAACACTCTGTCGAACTTCGCATGCTCCTCCGCTCAACTACGATTCGTGTGCCAACACGTGCCGATGCGCGCTACCCCGGCTCAACAATACTGCTCTTTGCGGACTAAAATGGCGCTCCAAAGACAAATCCGATCCCGACGCGCCATCTGCCCAAACATACTGCCCCGCAAGATTCGTCTCCAATCGGCTATTGAAAACCCATAGCACGACCTTCACGGCGCGCCGCGCCAGCGGCTTCCTTCAAACGCCCTTATCGAAAGTGTCCCGGCTTCACTTTTTACGCGCTCCGTGGAGACTGGGCACCGGAACACTTCCGATAAGAATCTAACGT
>DATHQX010000017.1:0-9679 GCA_035482295.1 Verrucomicrobiia bacterium | reverse complement strand
TGCCGACCTAGGCCCCGAAGCTCAATGCCACGTCCGCAGAGAGAAACAATGGCATTAGACAATCGACCGATTCAGTACGATGTGTTAAGGTCCACCCTGATGGACGGCGGAACATCCGCAATCTGTCATTAGTTAGTGCCCAGTCTGTGAGGACGCCGGTTATGCTCTCGCTTCGTATCTCTCGACTCGCTCTCTCGCTCTCAGCATTTCTCTGCACGTCGGTCTCTGCCCAAACGAAGCCACATTTCACTTCGCCGCTACCTACTGGTGTGCGCCTCGATCCTGCCGGCGAAGCCATTGACCTGGGCAGTTTGCCGATCAATGTCGTACTCACACCTGAAAAGGACAAGGCCGTGGTCGTGCTCAGCGGCTGGCGCGAGCAGGGCGTTCAGGTCATCGATCTGAAGACGCGAAAAGTCACCCAGACGCTGCTTCAGGATGGCGCTTTCTACGGCGCCGCCTTCTCACCCGACGGCCATCGCCTCTGCGTCTCCGGCGGCAACACCGACATGCTCTTCGTTTACGCGTGGAAGGACGGCGTCGCTACCCTCGAGAACAAGGTCGACCTGGCCAAGGCAAAAACCGCAGACGGCACGGGCACAAGCTATCCGGCGGGACTGGCATTCTCGCCCAACGGAAAATTCGTTTATGTCGCCGAGAATGTCGGCGACCGGCTTGCGGTCGTGAACGCCGCGACCGGCGAGATCGCGCAACGGTTTTCCACTGATCATTATCCCTATGGCGTCGCGCTCACGGCGAACGGTCAGGTGTTCGTCTCGGCGTGGGGCAGCAGCACGGTTTCGCAATTCCGAATCTTGACGGACGATAGCCTCGCGTATCTCGGCCGAATCGAGGTCGGCCGACATCCTTCGGCGCTGGCGGTGAGAGGAACAAGGCTGTACGTCACGCTCGCAGGCAGCGACCGTGTGGCTGTCGTCGACACGAAGCTGCGGAAGGTCACGCGCTATCTGCACGATGGCGCGCCTGGCGCACCGCCAGAGGGCAGCACGCCCAACGCTGTCGAGCTTAGCTCCGACGGCAATCGACTGTTTGTGGCAGAGGCCGACAACAATGCCGTCGCCGTTTTCGATTTGGCCACCGGCAAGTTACTCGGTCGCGTTCCCACCGACTGGTATCCCACCGCGGTCGTCGAATACAACGGAGAGTTGCTCGTGCTTTCCGGCAAAGGGCACGGCACCCACGCCAACCCTGATGGCCCGGTTCCACTTACCAAATGGCCGAATGAGAAACCAACCGCGTATGCGCTGGGGCAGTTGAATGGCAGCCTGCGAATGCTGCCGTCCGCGATAACAGAAACGCAACTCGCCGCATTCACTCAACGTGTCGTCGCCGCCAATAACTGGCAGCAACGGCTCGCACCGCGGCGCTACCCACCGTTTCGCCACGTCGTCTACGTCATCAAAGAGAATCGCACCTATGACCAAGTCCTGGGAGACATAAAGGAAGGCGACGGCGACGCAAGCCTCGTCTATTTCCCCGACGTTGCCATCACCCCGAACCATCACGCGCTGGCGCGGCGCTTCGGCCTGTTCGATCGCTTTTTCGTGAATGCCGAGGTCAGTTCGCAAGGACACATCTGGTCCACCGCCGCCTACGTCACGAATTACGGTGAGAAGGTCGTGCCCTCCGGTTACGCCGGCAAGCGGGCTGACATGGACGGCGAAGAGAGCGATGAACCGGAGCGCGGCTTCCTGTGGACGCTTGCGATCCGCGACGGCATCTCCTTCCGCGACTACGGCGAAATGGTCAAGGGAGATCCCGGCTGGCCGGTGACGCAGCACGACTTGGCAGCCGATGTGAATCCCGACTACATACCTTTCGATCTGACCACTCAGGATCAGAAGCGCGCGGACGTGTGGATCGCCGAACTCCAACGCTACGTACGCGACGGCAACATGCCGCAACTCGAAGTCATGCACCTGCCCATGGACCACTTGGCGGCAGGCCGTCCGGGGAAATGCACGCCACGGGCGTGCATGGCTGATAACGACCTTGCTCTCGGGCGGATCGTGCAGGCGCTTTCGCACAGCCCGTATTGGAAGGACACAGTGATCTTCGTCCTGGAGGATGACGCGCAAGCCGGCCCCGATCACACGGACTCGCACCGCGCGCCGTTCTATGCGATGTCGGCCTACAACCGGCCCGGCACCGTGCATCGCTTCATCAACACAACGGATGTGGTCGCGGCGATCGAGGATATCCTCGGAATGGGCCGGCTGTCGAAATTCGATTACTTCAGCCGCTCTCTGGCAGACATCTTCGCATCTACGGCCGACCTGACGCCTTATGACCCAATCGTCCCCACGCAAGACTTGAATGAAAAGAATCCGCAGAATACGGCCGCCGCGCGGATGTCGGAGGGGCTTGACCTCAGCGCTCCCGATCGGGTCGACGATCAGGTCTACAACCGCATTCTTTGGCTGATGCTGAAAGGTGATGTGCCGCCACTGCCTGCGCAGAGCCACGCTGCTTTGCATGCGCTGCAATCGAGCAAATGACGATGCGTGGTTCGCTTTCCTTTGCGGAACCGGGGGTCCACGTATGATAGAAATAGGTTTCTACCGACGAGCAAACTTTGCGCAAGACTCCACCAGATCAGGCATCGCAGGCCAATCCTGCTCGATCCGCACGCGAAAACGTCCCCGCACGGGTCGCCCTGGTAGGCTTCGGAACCGTGGGCCGCGCCGTGGCCAAGATTCTCGGCGAACGCAACCCGGATGACGGCTTGCTCCGCCTCACCCACATCTGCAACCGCAACATCGAGCGCAGGAAACAGCCATGGGTTGCCGAGCGCTGGATTCCGAGCGACGTGATCTGGACCGACGACTTCCACACTATTCTCAATTCCGACGCCGACATCGTCATTGAGCTCATCGGGGGATTGACGCCCGCAGAAGAGTTAGTGCGTGGCGCGCTCAGCGCGGGCAAATCGGTGGTCACGGCCAACAAGCAGCTCATCGCCCGCCACGGCCCGGACTTGCTGCAGCTCGCCGGCGCGAACGGCTGCCAGCTCGAGTTTGGAGCCTCCGTCGCCGGGGGCGTTCCCGTTCTTCCCGCGCTGCGCACCGGTCTCAGCGGAGATCGCCTGCACGGCATTGCCGGCATTCTGAACGGCACCTGCAACTACATTCTCAGCCGCATTGAGACGGACCGCATTCCCTTCAGCGAAGCTCTCGAAGAAGCGCAGGCGCGCGGCTACGCCGAAGCCGACGCCAGCGAAGATCTCGACGGCGGCGATGCCCGTGCCAAGCTGTCCATTCTCGCTCTGGCGGGGCTGCACGTCCGCGTTTCTCCCGGAGACATTCGCGCCCGCACCATCCGCCCCATCGACGCCGTCGATTTTGATTACGCTGCCGAGCTGGGCTGCACCATCCGGCAGATCTCGCGCGCCGATCTGAAAGACACGACGCTGTTTGCCGACGTCGGCCCCAGCCTGGTTCCCACGTCGTCTCCCTTCGGACGCGTGCAGAAAAATCTGAATCTGGTTTTGACTTCGGGAGAATACGGCGGCGACATGGCTTTCCTCGGCGCCGGTGCGGGAGGAGATCCGACAGCCGTTGCCGTCGTTTCAGACTTGATGTTTGTGTCGAAAAGTCTAGCGGCTGGAGATTGCTCGGCCGGATCGCGCACCCATCGCCCGCCGCGGCTAGCGTCACCCAAAGTCAGTTGCGACTTTGAGACGCCCTGGTATCTGCGCTTTCTGGTGAAGGACCAGCCTGGCATCATTGCAGGCCTGGCTGCGATCCTCTCATCTCATCAACTGAATATCGATGCCGTGCTGCAAAATCCCGGGTTCGACAAAAACGCACTGCCCTTCGTCATCACGCTCGAGCCTTGCCGCGACGCGCAGTTGCAGCCTGCGCTGCAGGAAATGTCTGCGCTGCCCTTCGCGCTGCGGCCTTGCCTCTGCCTGCCGATTCTGCGCTAGCTGGCTTTACTCCAGAACGGATTCTTCAGCCCGGCAGGCGCCAAAGCGCTGTCGGTCGTCGCTTCCGTTCCTGAGTCATCTGAGATTTTCTCATCCAGCAAACGGGACGAAAATGCATCGGTATCTTCCTGGCAACAGGAAGGCAAAGTAGAAGAAGGAAATTCTGATTTCATAGCCGACCTCCGCATTCTTAATGATGTAGCTCTATTGAAACACCCGAAAGGGCATGCGAAAGCCGCAAAATCCCGATAGCTTGCATCGAAAAAGCAGCTGCCGGAAAATCGTAGCCATGGCATTGTGTCGAACTCTTGATAGAACTGCTAGGATGTCGAGTCACGCGACACCATAAGAATTCCGAAACTAATCCTTCTGAGGAAGACCTTCCATGAAATACCGCAAGCTGGGACGCACCGGTTTCGATGTCAGTGATATCGCCTATGGGCTCTGGGGCATGAGTGGATGGAGCGGCTCTGACGACCGCCAGTCACTCGACTCCTTGCAACTCTCCATCGATGCAGGCTGCAACTTCTTCGATACCGCCTGGGCCTACGGCGAGGGCAAAAGTGACGGCCTGCTGGGCGAAATCATGGCGCGCAACCCCGAGAAGCGCCTGTACGCCGCGTCGAAAATTCCTCCAGCGAACGACAAATGGCCCGCGCTGCCGACCTATAAATATGTCGATGTTTTTTCCCCGGCTCATGTCTTCAAATACGCTGACCTGATCCGCAAGAAACTCCGTGTCGATTCGATTGATGTCTTGCAATTCCATGTCTGGGATGACAGTTGGACCGACGACCCGGAATTTCTCTCGACCGTCGAGAAGTTGAAAGACGGCGGCTGGATTCGCTACTTCGGCCTCAGCCTCAACCGCTGGGAGCCGGAGAATGGCCTCAAAGCCCTGCACACCGGGGTGGTCGACGTGGTGCAGGTAATCTACAACATCTTCGATCAGGCACCCGAAGACAAGTTGTTTCCCATCTGCCAGGAACTCAACATCGGCGTGATCGCGCGTGTGCCGCTCGATGAAGGCAGCCTGGGCGGCAAGATGACGCTTGAAACTCGCTTCCCGAAAGACGACTGGCGCTCCCTTTACTTTGGACCGGAAAATCTGGCGAACACCATTCAGCGCGTCGACAAGCTCAAGAAGATCGTTCCCGCAGGCATGACGCTGCCAGAAATGTCCCTGCGCTTTGTCCTGTCCCATCCCGCAGTCAGTACGACAATCGTCGGCATGCGCGATCCTCAACACGTGCGCCAGAACGTCGCCGCCAGTAATGCTGGTCCATTAGACTCAGGATTGCTGAACGAATTGAAGAAGCACCGCTGGGACCGCAAGCCGCAACCCTGGTCGGATTGAGTTGACTAAATCATTTTTTCCAGCCGTACGTAGCTAGCTTCCATTCCCCGCTCCATGCCGGTCGCAAGCATGGCCGCTCGGGTCTGCGCATCAGGCAACGTCATTCGCATCGTCATCAAAGTCCCATTGCCGTCCGCAACGAATCTGGTTTCAACGCGATTGTCCGGCGTGGGATCCGGCAGATACATTCGCTCGATATGCACGAGCTTGTTGTAAGGCTCAAGTTCCACATACTCGCCGGTAACATGGAATCCCTGGCCTTTGGCATTCGTCCACTCATAGCGGAACTTGCCGCCAGGCTTAGCCTCATTGATGCATACGGGCATGGTCCATCCGTCGGGACCGAGCAACCATTTCTGGATTAGCTTCGGATCAGTATGAGCGCGGTACACCGCCTCAGGAGGCGCAGCGAAGCGCCTGGTCACGATCACATGAGTATCTCCTTCAGTCTTCAGCGTCATCTTGCTCATCGCTTTTCTCCTTTCCTGGGTTTTTCCATTGCGGCCAGAACTTCGTCCAGCCGGTCGTAGTTTTTTTCCAGGGCTTTGCGCAGCATTGCCAGCCACTGGTCCATCGCTTCAATGCCCGCTCTTGCGAGACGACGGGGGCGCTTCGTGCCCTCGACCCGGCGAATGATCAGCCCCGCGTCTTCGAGCACCTTCAGGTGCTGCGAGATCGCGGGTTGCGTCATCTCAAACGGCTCCGCCAATTCGTTGACCGTTGCTTCCCCCTTGGCAAGGCGCGCAAGAATCGCCCTTCGCGTCGGGTCGGCCAGAGCGGAGAAAGCACCATTTAGATCATGCATAAGCACAATCTTATATAAGTATTTACTTACTGTCAAGAGACATTTTCGTCGTCTTCACAAGAGATCAGCGAGGGTGCGGGAGCCGGTTTTCAAACACTTAGAATCCGGGCTAAATCTACAACCGAAAGAACCAAGGGCCGATAGAATTGTCGGCAGGCGAGCACGATCCGCACTTGCCAAGTGAGAACTCCTCTAAACTGGAACGTTTAATCGAGGAGACCGGAGAGACCAACTGTGACTAGCAGAACTAGCCGCGCAACCCAATGCCAAAAGCCGAGCGGATGGCTGGGCCGATTCGTTTTGTGGAACATGAATTCGCGGCACTCGAAGGTAACAGATTGGGGCTTGTCTCACATTTCGATAGAAAAGGATGCCACCGTCCTCGACGTAGGTTGTGGAGGAGGCAGAACGGTAAGTAAGTTAGCCGTCGCGGCCATTCAGGGAAAGGTCTACGGCATCGATTATTCCAGCGAGAGCGTCGCGATCGCCAACAGAACAAATAGGCAGTGGATCGATATAGCCCGGGTGGAGATCCGGGAAGCGTCAGTGTCTCAGTTGCCCTTCCCGGCGGACACGTTCGATCTCGTCACAGCAGTGGAAACCCACTTCTGGTGGCCCGATTTGCCGGCCGATATGCGCGAAGTTCTGAGGATCCTGAAGCCGGGCGGCACTCTCATCATCATCGCGGAAATCTATCGGGGAGCAAAGACTAAGACTGCAAAGTTAGCCGAGAAATACCTGCCCCTGTCGGGTATGGCGCTTCTAAGTGTACAGGAGCATCGCGAACTTTTCGCCAACGCCGGTTACTCGGCCGTCCAAGTCATCGAAGAGGTCAGCAAAGGATGGATTTGCGGAATAGGCAGGAAACCCGCCCTGCAGTAAGGGGCAAGTGCAGCAGCTTTATCCAGGAACCCGCTCCTGATTTCGAATGAGGGGCCGTCAATCTGGAACCCGACTCGTCACCCAGAGTTTATTGTTTACCCTACGATCTCTGGTAGTAGCGTGCGCTGCCGTCTAGTCTCTTTTATGCCAGAACCATGCAAACAAATTCGCTCCGCACTGCATTCACCCTAACTCTGTTCATTGTACTTCTCACCGCCAACCTCTGCGCTCAGAACTCGCGCGGATCGCTGCGCGGCACGGTGCAGGATGCCACCGGCGCTCGCATCGCGTCCGCCAAAATCGTAGCGCAATTGTCGGGATCTTCTGTGCAGCGCGGGACCGCAAGCGAAGACCGCGGCGAGTTTCGCCTGGACGACCTTCTGCCCGGCAACTACCGCATCACCGTAACGGCAGGCGGGTTCGCCCCTGCGCAGGCCGAGGTCTCGATCGCCGTCGCCACCGTCCGCGAGGTTACGGTCACCATGAAACCTGCGTCTGCCTCGCAGACCGTCAACGTGCAGGGAAACTCTTCCTCAATTACAACCGAAACCATTGACACATCGAGCGCGGTGCGCGGAGGCGTAGTGGGCAGCCAGGATCTGGAAACTCTGCCGCTCCCGGCGCGGAGTTTCGCCAACATTGCCTATCTTGTGCCGGGAACCGAGCCCGTCGAACCATCCGACCCAACCAAGGCGCGCATCACCGCGGTTTCGACGGGAGGAAGTTCCGGATTGAACAACGAACTGTCGGTCGATGGCGCGGAAGATTCCGACGACTGGATCGGCGGCTTCCTGCAAAACTTCTCGCCCGATGGGGTTCAGGAATTCGCAGTGCGCACCTCGAACGAAGACGCCGACACCGGTTGGACCACGGCTGGTTCGGTAGTAATTACCACCAAGCGCGGGACTAACGACTGGCACGGCAGCGGGGCGTTCTTCGACCGCCAGGCTGCGCTGAATGCGCGCTTCCCCATCGAGAATCCGGCGCCGAATCCGAAGCAGCCGTTCTCTCGCCAGAACTACGTGGGAACCATCGGCGGTCCGGTCGCAAAAGACAAAGTCTGGTTCTTCACTTCATTCGAAAACGTGCATGAAAATGCGAGCATCGCCTATAGCCCAGCCACCACTGCGCAGTTCGACGCGCTCTCGCAATTGGCTTCAGAGGGATTGATCACCGGCATCCCTTCTATCCCGGTTCCCGCCACGGTTCCCATTCCCTTTCGCGACTACCTCAGTTCTCTGCGTTTTGATTGGGCGCAAACGCAGAAATCGAATTGGTTCCTGCGCATATCCTCAGACAGCTACATCACGCACAACGCCCTGGTGCAGCAGGCCACGCTGCCTTCCACCGGCCTGCTCACGCACAACAATTACTGGAACGTGGCGCTCAGCAACAGCTACGCGTTCAATTCAACCTGGCTGGGCAATCTGGTCCTCGACGCCAGCCTGTTGCATCTGACGCAGACGCGGAATTCCGATCTCGGCTTCGCCATACAGTTTCCTTTCAGCGTGACGGCGCTCACCGTGTCCGGTTTCGAGACTTTCGGCGACAATCAGTTTGCCACCCCCATCACGCTCTTCCCGGACCTCCGCAATCAGGACAAATATCAGTTTCGCTACGACCTGAGCCACGTCGTGCGTGACCATGCGCTCAAGTTCGGAATCGACTTCATTCACGAGCCTGTGCTCGGCGGCGCGTTCGCCTCCACGGCAGAGCAGTTCACGACCTATCCCTCGAACCCCGATTGCTACATCAATCCGCCCGGCCCCGATTGCGGCGGTATCACGACCGCTTTGCCGTTTTACTACACACCTCCCAGCGCAATGTGTAATCCGGAACCCACGACGGGCAGCGGTATTAACTGCACGTTTACTCCTGCAGGCGACGGCAGCTTCTCGCAGAACGTTCAGCGTCTCGCCTTCTACGCCGAGGACTCCTGGCGCGTCTCGCACCAGCTTACGGTCAATTACGGGTTGCGTTACCAGACCACTTGGGGACTGTTCATAGGTTCGGGGCGAAGCGAAGCGGAGAACTCCGCTTATGTCACGCTGCAAGCGTTGGATATAACGACTGTGCCTAGCGTGCCTAGTGATTATCGCAAGCAAATCGCCCCGCGCATAGGCTTCGCGTACTCGCCTGGCAGTAGCGGGAAGACCGTGATTCGCGCCGGGTTTGGCCTCTACTACGATGATCTGGCGCAGAACGGATGGGCGACGGCATTTCAGGGCGTCAACAACTCGAACTTCACCACCGGACCATGCAGCCTCATAGGGGGCCCAGGCACTTATGCGCTCACCGGCGCGGGCTGTCTAATTGGCGGCAGCGGAGCCACCGGTAACCTGGTCGGCTCGTCTTACAAAACGCCCTACGCCATTCACACGACTGGCGGCATTCAACACGCTTTCAACCAGCATTGGTTGATGAGCGCCGATTACGTACACGAGCAGGGCAATCACGGCTACCGCGGCTTCCCCTACAGCGGCGGCGCCAACCTATTCACTCCGTTAATTTCGCCATCAGAGCCTTCCACAGAATATGTGGCCGATCAGCAGGCTGTCGTGCCGAATATGAATGTATTCGAGTCCGACAATCGCTCCAGTTACAACGGTCTGCTGCTGCATATGCAGGCCAATATGCGCCGTTTCGACCTGGTCGCGAACTACCAGCTCTCCAAAGCGCAGACCTG